>JAPOOP010000121.1 GCA_026713385.1 Candidatus Poribacteria bacterium
ATTTACGGTATCGCGAGGCATCGCCTCAATATCATCTGATTCAATGATTCTTGTCGACTGTGTGACATCCTTCTTAATCAGCGGCTTAACAGCCGTCACCGTTATACCTTCAAGTTGCACCGCCGCACTCTTCAGTGTAAAGTCTAACGTCGTCGTAAGACCAGCGAGCACTTTCGTTTCAGCGACAGTCTCTGCTGCGTAACCGGTAATCTCGACCTTCACATCATAATTCCTCGGTGGGATGTTGGTCATAACGTAGTAGCCGGCATCGTTGGTTGTGGTGGTGGTACTCGTTCCGACGAGTGTTACTGTGACATCCGCCAGCGGTGCATTTGTTGCTTCAGCGGTGATGACCCCAGAAACTTTTCCTGTGATCGCCGCAGAGACATCGAAATTAACTGCTACCGCCATACAGACAGCAACGAGTAGGGAAAATGCTACTTTGGTGAAGCTTGCAAGTTTCCGAAACTTGTGACTCACAGATTTCAAGGCGTTATATTTTTTCAATTTCATGACTCCTTAATATGTTCTGAATGTTTCCAGACTAACTATATAATAAATTTTTGGGCGAGAAACCCAGACTATAAATTGTTTGAGGTCTACAAAACATTCTCAATGAATCTGAGGCTTTTTAAGTTCCGTTCGGTATGATGTTCAATGAAGTTACCGAGCAGACGTTTAAGCTCCTTATGATTGCGGGTGGAGGCACGGATTCGGTTGAACCGCTCCCCTTCAGACTTCCGAAGCATTTTTAGCAATTCACAACTACCGGGTGCAATTGTAAAGGCGGCACCGTCTCGATTTTCACAACCGCCACAAAGCACGCCACCGTAGCGAACACTGAACGCGATGCTACGCGTACCGATTGTTGCCTCTTTTTCAGCGAAAAACGCGTCTGTTACAGCTGAACCGCACTGTACACACCGCGAGAGTTCCGGTCCGTAGCCTGCACAGTCCAGAAACTTAATTTCAAACCCTCTCGCGAGTAAAGGTACATCAACCGCATGAACTAAAGATTGATAGGTGGTTCGAAGTAAATCGAAAATTTCAGGGTTGGCGACACCTTCTGATGCGATGCTGTCTACGAGTTCAGCGAAATAGCAACCGTAGGTGATACGTGTGAAATCGGAGCGAATCGCGTTAAACCCATCAATCAAATTGAAATCGGTGATGTTCTGCAATTCTCTATTTTCGCGATGTTGAAAGAGGAGTGTCCCGTGATTGAGGAGTTCCAAACTCCCACCGAGGCGGCTTTTCGGGCTTTTGATGCCGTAGGCGACTGCTTTAACTTTCCCGAAGTCAGGTGTGTAGAAGGTAATGATTTTATGGAATTCTTGAAGGGGAAAAGTACGGATGACAATCGCTTGGGTTTTTTGAGCTGCCATGATTTTAGGTGCGGTGGATGCGTTTTCATTGAGGGAATAAAATCGGGGCGAGAGGATTTGAACCTCCGACCTCCTGCTCCCGAAGCAGGCGCGCTAGCCGGGCTGCGCTACGCCCCGTTCTTATACTTAATATTATACCTCTCCTGCTAAGCATTGTCAAATTTATTTCAAAGCTGAGACATTAACGCAAATTCCATCCCTGCTGCGACGAGGCTCCTTCTAAAATCCACTTACGGAATGGATGTAAGCAATGCCTACCTTTTAAGACGCATCACCGGTATTGATATCCGGCATCCGAATATGAATCCTATGGATGCGCCGTTCATCCGCCTCGAATATGGTAAAACGGATACCGCGATAGGTAAACTGAGTCCCGTGTTCAGGGACACGCCCGAGATGGTCCACGACGAATCCACCGATCGTATCAATGTTTTCCGCTTCAAATTCTGTACCGAGTCTCTCATTTAACTCAAAAAGGTTCAGTCTTGCATCAATCGAATAGGTATTGGCATCCATCTGGATGTAGTCATCCTGTTCGTCGATTTCGTCTTCATCATGGATTTCGCCGACGATTTCTTCGATGATATTTTCTAAGGTTACAATCCCAGCGGTGCCGCCATATTCATCCACAACGATCGCGATGTGCTGTTTATGTGACCGAAGTTCTCGGAAGAGTTCTGAAATATTCTTGCTCTCCGGTGTGAAGAAAGGCCCCCGATCAACGATCAGTTCCCGCAGATTAATCGGTTTGCCTGCCTCCCAGCAATCCAACATATCTTTAACGTGTAAAATTCCGACGATCCGGTCGATGGTTTCTTCGTAGATTGGGATACGGGTATGTCGGCAAGTGATCGTTGTCTGTAAAACCTCGTCACCGGGGGTGGTAACTTCAAGACAGATCATATCGGTTCGTGCGACCATGATTTCCCGAACAACTTTGTCTGGTAAGTCTAAAATTCGAGAGATCATTTCTCGGTCGTCTGGTTCTAAGAAATCTTGGCTATCGGCAACGTTGTCAAGTATCTCCAAGACCTCTGGGGATACGAGACTGTCTTGTGCGGAGGTAACCTTACCTCCGAAGACACGGACGACAAGGTTGGCGAGAAAATTCAATGGAATTAAGACTAAAAACCCACCCCAATAGATCGCACGGAGCACACTGAGTGCTCGAATCGTTGCGTCCCCCGTGCTACCCTGTACATAATTCTTAGGGAACAACTCAGTAAAGACGACGAAACAGACGACTGCGAGTACTGCGTTTGCCACCGGGTATTTCCAAAACGTCATAAATACCATAACGCTCACCACTATCAGAATAGTTTTGGCAGTGATAATGGTCAACGAGTAGCGGCGAGGGTTGCGCAACAGAGATGTCAGCAGCTCGTAGCGTTTGCCACCCTCCTCGGCAAATTTGAGAATATCATCCCGCGTTAACCGAGCAAGTAACGCTTCGGCGGCTGAAAACAGCGCATTGAGAATTAAAAGTATACCTAAGCTAACGAGTTTGATGACTAAGTCTAGGTCGTCCAAACGTAAAATCACACTCCTCTAATGGACCAATTTCGCGGCACCCAGATTTTTAATTTTACCGTGCGGTTCGGTAAGTCGAGTCTGGATATTGAAGTGTCTTTCCGTAGATCTGAAGAAACACCCAAGCAAAAACCCCTCCAAATGTAAAGCATTCTCGCTGCGAAGCAAAATTATGCCATTTAAGGAGAACCTAATTTCATTACAGGCTACATCTTTACTTCAATTAACACATTGCAACCTAAGACAAGACACTACAGTTCCTGCAGGAGGCGAAAGATACTTTCCTGCTTTTCAAACATGATTTCGGCTTCTTCTTGCGTTTGATGGTCGTAACCCAAGAGGTGTAGTATGCCATGTACTGTGAGCACTGCGGTTTCGGTTTCGAGGCTCCCGTGAGTTCCGCTGACCCCGTCGGTTGTTGATGCTTGTCGCGCCGCTGTTTCAAGCGACACAACGAGATCTCCAAGCAAACTTGGGTTTACATCACCATCTTCACCTTCACGCATTGAAAACGCCAACACATCTGTCGGTGCATCGATGCCACGATAGTCTCGGTTGAGTTGTTTAATATCAACATCATCTGTCAAGAGGACGCTGACCTCACACAGTTCCGCGTCATGCGCTTTTAACGTTGCACGCACTGCGCTGTAAACCACTTCTACATCAAAAGTGGTCCTGCGACTCGTATTGGTAACCCGAATCAAAACGGTTATCCTTCTCCACTGGAGACACCTGATGGATTTACTCCGTTCCGTCTCGTATTGTGCGGTGATGCTTGCTCATAAGCCTCGACAATGCGCTGGACGAGTTCATGCCGTACGACATCAACTTTAGAAAAATAGACGAACTGGATTCCTTTGATGCCCGAAAGCACTTCTTGTGCGTCTGCGAGTCCTGAGACTTTATGGTTAGGCAGATCCGTCTGCGTAATATCACCCGTAACCACCGCTTTTGAATCGAAACCGAGCCGTGTCAAAAACATCTTCATCTGTTCAATAGTGGCGTTTTGTGCTTCATCAAGGACGACAAACGAGTTATTGAGTGTCCTACCTCGCATGAAAGCGATAGGTGCGACTTCAATAACATTGCGTTCAATATACTTGTCGAGTGTCTCCGCGGGCATCATATCATAGAGTGCATCGTATAGCGGACGTAGATATGGATGGACCTTGTCTGCAATGTCGCCAGGTAAGAAACCGAGGCGTTCACCGGCTTCAACAGCGGGGCGTGTCAAGATAATACGACTCACTTGTCCGCTTTTGAGTGCGGAAACCGCCATCGCCATAGCGAGATACGTCTTTCCTGTTCCGGCTGGTCCGATGCCGAACACCAGGTCGTTATGCTTAATTGCCTCAACATACCTTTTCTGTCCAGCGGTTTTGGGACGAATGACGCCACGTTTTGAGAAGACTGGAATAGACTCGGCTCCAGTTTCACCTAAAGTGTCTCTTTCACCCGCACCCGACGCACGAATTACATAGTTGACATCGGTTGTCTGAATGCGCTCTCCTTTCCGGATGCGGTGAAGTAGTGATTCGAGGACCGTTGTCACCTGGTTAACTTCTGTGATATTTTCACCAATGACAGCGACACTGTCACTTTTCAAAACAACACGAACATCAAATCCATCTTCAATGATTTTCAAGAAGGCATCACTTTGCCCGAAGAGGGCTTGCACTTCAGCGTTGCTCTGTATGGGAACACCCTTCGATTCTTGCTTTTGCAATCGGATTCTAATCCTCCAACTATTTAAACGGGAAACCTACAGGTTTCACCATGTGTGTTTTGTTTAAACCTTAACGCAATTGGTAAAAAATGTCAAATTTCAGGAGTTACACACAACC
>JAPOOP010000120.1 GCA_026713385.1 Candidatus Poribacteria bacterium
ATGAAGCGGGAGTACAAAACGCTGGATGTGCTCCGAACACAGGTTGACTCCTTTCAGATTCAATGGACGCCTGACTATCCACGCGCAAACTATCGGACATGGGGTGAACTCAAACCGATTCCAAGTCTTGTTCGGAGTGAAGTCGCTCGAACACTCGGTATCATCAAGGGGGACGCTGTCGTAGAACCTCTGGCAAACGCACTTCAGGACGATGGACGCGCAACCGTGCGACAAAGTGCCGCGTGGGCATTCGGTGAAGTCATGGGGGATGACGCAATCCCACCGCTGGTTACTGCGTTGAAAAAGGATAAGCAGGGCGCTGTCCGACAGGAAGCAGCGATCGCGCTCGGAAAAATAAAAGGGCAGAAGGTTGTCGATCCGCTGTTAGATGTGTTGCGTGATGATAAGTATGAAACAACCCGTTTCCAAGCAGCAAAGGCATTCCGAGAGATTCAAGCCGGGGATAAAGGGCTTGTTGATATTGTCAAGAAGGGCTTGGGAAGCTTTGATGATGGATACGAAGTGCAATCTGTTCAAGACGAGGTAATTGGCGCATTAATCAAAGATAACAACATTCCAACAGCCCAATTTGCGCTCGATGCACTTAAATCTGCGGATGATGAGTGGGTACGATGGGCACTTGTTCATGTGATCGGAGCGTCAGCGAAAAAAGTTGGCGTTGATGCAATGCTCGAGGAATTGAAGCACCCAAGTTATGTCGTCCGCAGACGTGCCGCTGAATCGTTAGGTGGATTCAAAGAGCGTCGGGCTGTTGAACCGTTGATCGTTGTTCTCGAAAACATCGATGAGATGAAGTCCGTTCGTGCGGCGGCGGCAGTCTCCCTTGGTGCGCTTAAAGATGAGCGTGCCTCCGCATCGCTGCTAACTGCACTCTCCGATGAAAATGCTGAGATCCGATGGCGAGCCGCTGCCGCCTTGGGGAACCTCAAAGATGCCAAAGCGATTCCGCGACTGAGTGAGATTGTTGAAAATCCGTTAGAACCAGATGCTGTTCGCGATGCTGCTGTAGCCGCACTCGGCAATATTGGTAATAAGGCAGCTGAAGCTGTGTTGATTCGCGCTTTAGATACCCGAATCGGGGATATCTCAAAGAACGCTATTGTTGCTTTAGGGAAACTTGAAAGTGAAACAGCGGTTCCCAAGTTAATCGCTATCTTGGAAGACAAGCAAATAGCATTGGACGCGAGTACGGATGCATTGGCTAAGGCCTCTTCTCGGACAAAAGCCGCGACAGCACTTGGTGAAATTGGAGGCACGCGTGCCGCTGAAGCGATTGGCAAACGCCTCATTGACGATACCGAATATATCGTCGCACTTGAGGATGCCGCGAACAGAAAAGCCATTGGGGCAGACGATCTGAAACGAAATTGGAGTTGGGAAGTTTTCGTCAACGCCGCCAAAAAACTGGACTTACCAGCGTTCGTCGCACCGAAAATGGCAGCCCGTGCGGAGGATGAATGGGAAAATCACCAAGTCAGAAATGCCGCAATGATCGCACTCGGTAGGTGCAATACGGCTGATGTCACCTTGGACATCTCACAACTCAAACAGCGGTTGGCTGATCCGGATGTGGACATCCGAAATGCCACAGCACTTAGTGTCGGGCAAGCCGGAATTAGCGAACTCATACCAGAACTCGTTCAGATAATGAAAGGTGAAACCGAAGCCGAAAAGGATGTCCGCCGAGCGGCAACGCAGGGACTTGGCGAATTGGCTGATGAAACAACAACCGACGCACTTATTGAGGTGATGAACAACGATGAAAATCACGTCGAAATTCGACGCGATGCCTCGCGGGCGTTAGGCAAAATTGGGACGGACAAGGCGGTGACGGCGTTGGTGGAAAAACTAACGGCACTGCATGAAGCCCAAATTACGAGAGGTTTCCGCCTTGATGCTATCAAGGCACTTGGAGAAGCTAAAAATGCGAAGGCAGTGACACTGCTTGAATTGATTCTCCAAGACCAAGACGCTGAGATTCATTTCCAAGCGGCAGCAGCACTCTTTGAAATTACAGGTGAAGGTTATGGTTATAACCGATCATAAATAGCTATCAGTTGTTAGAAGGAAAACCGGAAGCCCAAGAGCCAATACACTGACGGCTGATGGCTGAAAGCCGACAGCCATTAAAAAAGGAGTTTTTTATGGCTTTCTTTGAATTAAGACAGTATAGAACAAAACCCGGTCAACGCGAGAATTGGGTGAAATACATGGAAGAAACAGTCCTCCCATTCCAGATTTCTAAAGGGATGGTTGTGATTGGTAGTTTCATCGGTGAAGAAGAGGATGATCTCTACGTTTGGATTCGCCGTTTTGAGAGTGAAGCACAGCGTGAACAACTTTACGCAGCCGTTTATGAAGACGACCGATGGAAAAACGAAATCTCGTCACGTGTCGGTGAATTAATTGACAGAGAACAAATCCTTGTCACACGACTTGAACCTACCTCGCGCTCAGCACATCAATAACGCACCTGACCGAACCGCAAGGAAAATTAAAAAAATGAGTCCTGAAGATAAATATCTGTTCGACCTGTGGGGGTATGTGAACATCGAAAGCGTCTTGGAGACAGACGAACTCGCCGAGCTCAATGCCCTCATCGACGCACAAGATTACCCAGATCCCGTGGATGATGATGTTTATTCGCAGCGGTTCGGCGGATTCTTGAATTGGGAAAACGATGCGTTCCGCAAACTCCTCAATCATCCGCGTATCATGCCGTTTTTAGGAGAGATTGTCGGTCCGAAATTCCGACTCGATCATGTCTACGGCATCTTGATGATGGAAGGCAACCCGGGTGGAACACTTCACGGTGGCGGAACACCTTATGACCCAGCGCAGTATTACGTCTTCCGAAACGACAGGATGTACAACGGCTTAACCGTCGCATCGTGGGCTTTAACGGATATGCTTCCCGGACAAGGCGGTTTCTGCTGTATCCCCGGTAGCCATAAGAGCAACTATCCCTGTCCGGCGGAGTTCCGGCCGGTGACGGACAACAAGATTTGTATGGCACCAGTGCATCAGAAAGCCGGAGATGTTGTTATCTTCACAGAGGCGATGACGCACGGCACTCTCCCTTGGACTGCATCGCACGAACGACGCTCTATTCTGTTCAAGTACTCACCGGGACACGCCTCGTGGGGACAAGGCAGGTACGACGATGAACTTCGTAACCTGATGTCAGACGAGGACCAGAAGTTGATGCTTGAACCGCCTTACGTCGCAAACCGGAAACCCGTGGTCTAAGCGCAAGTTGAGTTAAGGGAGAGCCTTCTACGTCTCTTTGCTGGCGGGGTTAGGAAACTTCGTCAGCGAACAAGGAGCGCAATACGGCTAAAAAACTGATGGCTGACTGCTGAAAGCCGACAGCCAATACCTACCAATCTGCGACGCTGCCATCGGTATCATAATAAAATTCGCCGCCAAGCTCCTCTGGATAGATATCGAGTATCTGCTCCGCTTCCTTTTCATCAATTTCAAAACCGAGTCCAGGCTTTGTCGGCAGCTCAATGTGGCCATCTGTGACGTGCCACTCCTCCTTCAATAAACCTGCTCCCAGACCGTCATCAATTTGTTCCTGAATGAGGAAGTTCGGGACAACGGCATCAACATGAAGGGAGGCAGAGAAGGCAACGGGTCCAATCGCACAATGCGGGGCGATGTGCATATAGTAGACCTCCGCCATGTTTGCAATCTTTTTCAGTTCAGTAATGCCGCCGGTGTGTGAGGTATCAGGCTGTAGGTAAGCGACCGCTTGTTTCTCAAACACCTCTCGAAAGCCCCAGCGGGTGAGCAGACGTTCCCCAGTCGCGATTGGAAACGGCACATGGTCGGACACCTGTTTGAGTGCGTCAACGTTCTCTTGCGGAATAGGTTCCTCGACGAACATGGGACGCATCCCTTTAAGTTCGTGACAGATCTCGATTGCAAGTGCAGGGGTCATCTTACCGTGAAAGTCGAAGGCGAGTTCGACATCGGGTCCCACCCATTCACGCATGAGGTAGGCACGCTCCACAAATTCATCAATCACCGCAGGAGGTTCATGCCCACGCCATTTACCACCGGGACCGCTTTTAAACGCTTTGTAGCCACCTTTTTGCCGTAAAAAATCAAGGCGTTCTTTCGCAGATGCTTTTCCTTCATCTGTCAAACTGCCGATACCCCAGTGCGCATAAACGCGGATGCGATCGCGCACAGCACCGCCCAATAGTTCGTAGGCAGGCACACTGTAGTATTTTCCAGCGATGTCCCACAACGCCTGATCTATACCGGACAGGGCGGACATCAGAATATTTCCACTGCGGAAAAAGGCAGAGCGGTAGACATGTTGCCAGTGGTGTTCAATACGGAGCGGGTCTTTGCCGATAAAATAATCGGAAAGTTCTTCGACAGCCGCCCAGGTACTCTTGGGCTTACCTTCAAGCGTGGTTTCTCCCCATCCGACGATACCGGTATCCGTTGTTATTTTCACGAGACGCATCCGGCGACGTGGGTAGAATTGTTCAATCTTAGCGATTTTCATTTTTCTAATTGTATCCTTCTGGAGTGCCTCCATTTTATTTTCGGACAAGTTTTCAATACGTTTCGACTGGGTTTCGGAATATTGGTGCTTCCTTTTTTTTAAACATCACCCCAAAACGGTAGTCTGCAACAACGGCACAGGCGAGTCTACGGAGAGGCACTTCATAAGCGAAATCTACCTGACCGAACCGCAAGGAAAAATTAAAAATATGACTTCACAACCGAATGTTCTTTTTATGATCGCGGACGACCATCGATGGGATGCCATCGGTGGCATGGGCGATCCAACAGTCAAAACACCAACGATGGATTCTCTCATAGCACGTGGGACAACCTTCCGACAAACTCACATTATGGGATCGCTTGTCGGAGCAGTTTGTGTCCCAAGCCGCGCCGCCGTCCTCACGAGCGCCAATCTGTTCCGCAGCGGTGGAAACCAGATTAACCGAGATTTGGCAGTCTGGCCACGGGTAATGCGCGAGGCTGGGTATCACACATTTTTTTCTGGCAAATGGCACAATGACCGACAAACGTTTACCGATAGTTTCGATGATGGTGCCAAGATTTTCTTTGGTGGAATGAGCGATCAATATAAAGTGCCAGTTTTCGATTTTGATCCAACAGGAAAATACCCGAATGATACCAGGTACATCGGAGAAAAGTTTTCTACAGAACTCTTCACAGACGCCGCCGTGCAATTTGTAGAAAACTACGACGAAACGGATCCATTTTTCCTTTACCTCTCCTTTACTTCACCGCACGATCCGAGAACAGCCCCCGGAGAATACACGACGATGTATTCACCAGAAGATATACCTGTCCCCGAAAACTTCCTCCCCGAACATCCGTTTGATAACGGTGAAATGCGTATCCGGGACGAAGTGTTGGCACCCTTCCCGCGCACGCCAGAAATCATTCAACAACACATCGCCGACTATTACGGAATGATTACGCACATGGATGCCGAAATGGGACGCGTCCTGCAAACGTTAGAAGCCACTGGGCATCTCGAAAATACAATTATCATCTATACTGCCGACCACGGGCTTGCTGTCGGACAACACGGACTGTTGGGAAAACAGAATCTCTATAACCATAGCATCCACGTGCCTTCCATATTTGCTGGACCTGGAATCCCGGAAGGAGAAACAGTTGATGCGTTAACTTATCTGTATGACGTGTTTCCCACCGTCTGTGATCTCACCGATGTTGACTGTCCAGATACGACTGAGGGGTGCAGCTTGGTGCCGTTGATGAATGGTCATGTAGAACGAGTGCGTGCTACAGTCTTCGCGGCGTATAGAGACATTCACCGTACCATCAGCGATGGACATTGGAAACTCATCCGTTACTATGTCTCCGAGGAGACGGGTGCCGGCACGAATTGCATCCAACTTTTCAATTTAGAGCAGGATCCTTGGGAGACGATAAACCTTGCTGATCTGCCTGAACATGCTGACCGTATCCAGTCGCTCGCTGCAGATATGAAAATGTGGCAAATCCAGACGAACGATTTCATGAAAGATATACCGATATTGTTACAGGGGTAGAACTTACATAGGTTGATCTTTTGTAGCACAAGCTTTTAGTTTGGGTCAGCGGTGCTGGTGTTTTTTCGAGAATCCCCATCTAACAGAGCGTACTACGGTCAAAACTGCGTAACTCCTGAGTCGTAAGAATACTGCATTGTGCCGTAACCAATTGGAAGAGAAGAAGGAGACTCCTTCTTCTCTTCCATCCTTCTTAGCCTCTCAATCCACCGAGACCAATAGCGATTAATCGTGCCGCCTGCTCCGCTGTGTCAGCGATCAACCGCGACGCGTCTGTAACGGCATTTTCAAGAGACATCGGCTCTTGTGCTATGCCCAGCATTGCATCAATACCGGCATCATAAACGGCTTCAGCCCCTTCAGCGATACCACCAGCAATTGCTATGACGGGGATGCCGTAGGCTTTCGCTACCTTCGCAACACCGACTGGCGTTTTCCCAAACACCGTCTGAAAGTCCAGTTGCCCCTCGCCGGTGAAAACGACGGTAGCACCTTTTACCCGTTCCTTGAGATTAACGGCATCAATCATTATATCGACACCGAGCCGCAATTCTGCATTGAGGAACGCCATCAAGCCTGCGCCTAATCCACCAGCTGCGCCCGCGCCGGGGATGTCGTTAAAGGATTTTCCGAGGGTGTGCGTCAAAATCTTGTCGAAATGTGCGAGATGTCCATCTAACATTTCAATCATTTCAGGGGTTGCCCCCTTCTGCGGTCCATAGACGTGTGATGCCCCGTCTGGTCCGGTCAAAGGGTTGTTAACATCACAGGCGACAACGGTTTCGGTTTCGGCGATAGCCGGATGTAAGCCGGTTACATCTATCGCCGCTAATTGTCGAAGGTTCCCACCGCCACGCTGAATCTGTTTGCCGTTTGAATCCAGCAATCGGATACCGAGTGCCTCCGCCATTCCGGCCCCGCCATCGTTCGTGGCACTCCCACCGATACCGATGATTAAGCGTCTGCACCCGGCTTCCAGAGCAGCGTGAATGAGTTGTCCCGTCCCGTATGTGGTGGTCCGAAGTGGGTTCCGTTCGTGCGGTTCGACGAGGGTCAGACCGGAGGCGGATGCCATCTCTATAACAGCGGTTTCTCCGTCGGAGAGGATACCGAATTGTGCATCGACCTCGTTTTCAAGCGGGGAAAGCACACGGTGTGTTTGGAGGTGCCCACCGGTGGCATCAACAAGCGATTGCACTGTCCCTTCACCCCCATCTGCCATCGGTATTTTCTCAATGACAGCATCCGGAAACACGCGACGGAGTCCGTGTTCCATAGCACTCGCGGCTTCGAGAGCACTGACGCTCCCTTTAAATGAATCAGGCGCAACTACAATTTTCATAGTTGATAATTTATCACAAGCACCGCGAATTGTCAAGTTCAGACAGCACGCTTCGATTCTCCTGTAGGAGGATCTCCGAATTCCGACTTTTTCTAACTTGATCTTTCTACGAGACACGGCTATAATAAAATTACTGAAAGGAGGAACAGATGGACTGGCAATTAGAAACAACTGTCTCTGATGAGCAGGTTGAATTTTACAAAGAAAACGGATACCTCACGTTTGGACGCATCTTCACAAAATCGGAATTGGATACACTTCGGGATTATGTGGACGAGATGATTGAGAATTTACCGGAGGGCAGACGTCCTGAACAGATGGATGTCCCACATTTTGAGCACCCTTTCCTGTTCAAATACCTAACGCATCCACGGGTATTGAAGGTAATCGAGAGATTTATTGGACCGGATATTGTGCTCTGGTCGAGCCATTTTATTAGTAAACGCGAACACGATGGTATGGCGGTCCCGTGGCATCAAGATGGTGTCTACTGGGGTGAATCTCTGGAACCGATGGACGTTATCACGATGTGGCTGGCAGTGGATGAATCGAAGGTCGAAAACGGATGTATGCGTGTCGTCGCTGGAAGTCATAACCAGCGAGACCGCCGCTATGAAGCGGTAGATCGGAAAAACACTCTCTTCGGCAGCGAGGTAATTGACGCTGACTTGGATGCCTCAAAGGTTGCCAATTTGGAACTGGAAGTTGGTGAATGCCATTTTCACGATGCCTGGACGATCCATAATTCCAGCCCGAACGTTTCACAGAAACGGCGATGTGGTTACACAATGCGCTACATGCCTGCGACTGTCCGCTATCCGGGTGCGGAGTGGCGCCGTAAGCACTATATCTATCTACTGCAAGGCGAAGATAGGACAAATGGTTTTAATACCTACACGCCTGTACCGGAATTCTAACGATTAAAGGATACCTGATCTCCACTGTCAAAGGTTTCCGTCGTCTTTTGACGAAAGTCAAATTATTTTCAACGGAAGCCTTGCTCCTTTCCAACACCGACCTATCAAATCTCCTTTATTTTTTCCTTTATAGTAAAGCCCGAAAATATGTAGACAGTTATTCAGCGAGTTAACCCTACACCGCCGCTGGCGAAGTTTGTAACCTCGTCCGTTGTTAATGTCCAGGTAATTATGGACTTTACGATAAAACCGTTCATTTACTATCACAGCACAGATTTTTCGCCAAATTTCAAAAATTATGAAATTTATCCTAAACTTTTTCGATTTCATATCTATAGTTAAAGTAACAGGGTTGCTAAATCAATCTCGGAGTATTTGCATAAGGATAGGTTAGGACTTACGCATTGATGCGATAAATCGTATCACTACAAACATAAAGAACTTTGAAGGAGAAAACTCATGGCAATTACGATCCATCTGAAAGGTGGCGTTCCAATTTTGGAACCAAATGGGAAAATTGTGGGTCCCGTAGTATCGGAATTGCGAGAAAAACTCGCTTTGTGGTTAGAGGATGCCAATGCCCCCTACCTTCTGATCAATTTCGAGCATATTCACAAGATAGATAGTTCTTGTCTCGGCATGCTGGTGCATGTGCATGACATGGCAGCACGGAAGGGAACCCGAATCGGGCTTATCAATGTTGGAAAACACATCAAGAACCTGCTGATTCTCAGTCGACTCATGAATGTTTTTGAGCATTTTGATACCGAAGATGCTGCAGTTTCGGCATTCGCGACTGCCCCGAAATGGAAGCGCTATTTGAATCCATAGTCAGGGTCATTCAATTGTAGGTTTTTGGTGTGATATTTTTCACAGGTGTTAATACTTTTAGAAAAGCAGAAGTCGCATGACTTTTCACGCGACTTCTGCTATACTTCACCCTAAAAATTACCACACTTTCGAGGTGAAGCA
>JAPOOP010000118.1 GCA_026713385.1 Candidatus Poribacteria bacterium
AAATGGGTTGCCCCGCATCAACCGCGCCTCGATTGGCAGATGTGGTTCGCTGCCCTACAAGGCAGTTATCAAAGAACACCGTGGTTTCTCAACTTTATGGGAGCATTACTACAAGGCAAACCTGAGGTGCTGCGGTTGCTGACAGATAATCCGTTCCCAGACGCACCGCCACGGTATGTCCGCGCAACCCTATACGAGTATCGCTTTACGGATCTCGCAACAAAACGTTCGGAAGGCACATGGTGGCACCGCCAATGGAAAAGTATTTATTGTCCTGCAATTTCACTTCGATAAATAGCAGATGGCAGTCAGCCGTCAGAAGAATAGCGGTCAGCAATCAGTAAAGAGGGTTTCGCCTCACAAAGAGTGTTCTTAAGATAACCTCAAAACCCGTAGTCCTTAAGCGTAGCGGAGGGTGTTTTTGCTTGGGGTTTTTGATAGGGTGTTTCCTCAAATTTCCCTTTCTTCAGGTATGAGAAACACACGTCATAGTTGAAACGCACGTCGTTCCTCCGCAAGGAATAATAGGACTTACGCACGTTGCTCTTTTGTAGCATAGGCTGTTAGCCTGTGCCAAGAAACCATCTGGGTCTTTTATAGGATCTCTTTCTCATTGCGCGGGCAATGATCATAATTGCGTAAGTCCTGAATAATTAAAAAAGGAATAATTAAAATATGCCGAGTCAATTTTTAACCGTCGCTCTGGAAGCGGCGAAAAACGCTGAAGACATCATCACTGCTTACTACACAGGCGATACCATGAAGGTAGAACTGAAAGACGATGAAACGCCGGTCACCCTCGCCGATAGAGGCGCGGAAAAAGCCATCCGCGAAACCATCAAACAGGCGTTCCCCGACCATGGGTTCTTAGGCGAGGAATACGGCATCGAAAAAGGAGATTCCCCTTATGTTTGGATCATTGATCCGATTGATGCCACAAAAAATTATATCCGTAAAATTCCGATCTTCGGCACACAGATTGCCTTGATGAAAGACGATGAACTTATCCTGGGCGTTTCCAATGCACCACTTTTGAACGAACTTCTCTATGCCGAAGCAGGGAAGGGTGCGTTCTGGAACGGCGAACCGATAACCGTTTCCAGTGTAACACAACCCGAAGACGCAATGGTATGCCACGGCGGTCTGAAGTGGTTTGTAGAAAATGGCACTTTTCCGGGTATCTACAATCTCATCAATGACGTGGCACGCACCCGGGGATTTGGCGATTTCTACATGTACCATCTCGTGGCTTCTGGAAGAGCGGACGCTGTTGTTGAAGCCGCGATTAGTGTTTGGGACATCGCAGCCATTACTGTTATTGTACGGGAAGCCGGTGGAAAGGTAACGGATATACACGGACAACCCATTACGAAAGAGACTAATTCACTGGTAGCAACGAACGGAATCTTGCATGATGTCGTGTTGCGCTACTTCAATAGTCCTTGACTGATTTGCTTGAATTGTTTCGTGGATATGTGCTATACTATATTCATAACAGATAAAGAAAGAGAGCGAACAATACAAAATGCACCTTGACTTTCAAAACGTGCTGGATCTGTCTTATGTGGTCGATGAAAATAGTCCATGCGAACTGCCGATTGATCCTGCTAAAATTTATGACCAAGCAACCTTGGAAAAAGATGGCTACTTTGAAAGCCGTATTGATACGTCCGGACATTACTCTACGCACATGGATGCTCCCTGTTTAATGTACCCCGGTGGAGCAACTATCGCCGAAATCCCAAAAGAGAAACTGACTGGGCATGCCGTGTTGATGGACTTCTCCGCGATCAAAAAGCCGAACGACGCTGTGACCGCAGAGGATATCAAGGCGTGGATAGCCGAAAATGGCGAGATTTCAGAAGGCAGTATCGTCTTTATGCGGACAGGAATGGATAGATTCGTCTATCAGGACAACTTCAACCGCGAGTGGATCGGCTTTAGTGAAGATGCCGCTGAACTACTCGTGAAAATAGGCATAAAGGTTATTGGCACGGATGCATGTAGCATCGACTCAGTGGCAGGACATCCACCGTTGCACGATGGTTTACCGCCTGCACATCTCGTTTTTCTCGGAGCCGGTATCCCACATGTTGAAGATCTGTGCAATTTAAGCCAATTGCCGACGCATTTCTATGTGGTCATTGCCCCGCTAAAGTTGGCACACAGTTCTGGAGCACCGACGCGAGTCTTTGCTTTTGTATAGGAACCTTAGAGATATCCATCTCTCCTTCCAACACGATTGCAGCACGGTATCCCCGTCCGACAGCAAAAAAAATGATACCCAACACTCCTGAACCGATCTTGAATCTGTTACATGAAATTGGTGAGGTAGGTGGAAAGGGAACTTACCTTGTCGGTGGATTTGTCCGGGATCTCCTGCTCAAGCGACCGAGCCTCGATATCGACATCGTTGTAGAAGGAGATGCAGTCCAGATTGCAAATGCGGTGTGTGAACGCTGGAACGGGACGCTGGATGCACACCCGCAATTTGGCACTGCAACCGTCACCCCCGCCGATGTGAACCTTCCCAAAGTGGATTTCGTCACCGCCCGTCGTGAAACTTATCGAGGTGCCGGGACGTTACCTACAGTAGCACGTGGGACAATCACGGATGATCTGCGAAGACGGGACTTCTCGATTAACACCTTGGCAATGTGCTTAGATACAAGTGCTTTTGGTGAGATCGTTGATAAAACCGGTGGCTTGGATGATCTCAAGAGCGGGACTATTCGGGTACTGCATAAACACAGTTTCACAGACGATCCGACGCGCATTTTCCGCGCTTGTCGGTATGCCGGACGCTACGGGTTTTGTATTCCTGAAACCGATACAGTTCTGATGCGGGAAGCACTCCCGATATTAGCACAACTCAGCGGTGAACGGATACGGAATGAGATTGATAGAATACTTATTGAGAAGAACGCACCGGAGATCGTAGCACACCTTACACGACTCGACGTATGGAACACTCTCTTTCAAGGGTGGAATATATCAACAACGTTTGCATGCGATTTTATGAATGTAGAACAGGCAATAACCTGGACATCAACGCATCTTACAAACGAAAAATTTCAGCCTGAACTGGTGCGCTGGATGGCATTCTTTGGAACTGATCTGCCGATATATCAAATCGAGGCACTCAGTTTCAGATTAGTATTGGAACATCAACTACAACGACTGATAAGCCGTGCACAAGCATCGCAACAGCAGGTTTCGCTCGAACAGGTGACACAGGATACCTTTGCGAAACTCGGTATCTCATTATCGGATGATGCCACCCTTGCCCAACAGAGCGGGAAATGGTGGACTGTTGACCCAAAAAACATGGCAACCTACGTCTGTGGAGATGGAAACCTTTATCGGATAGAAACACCGCTCACCACTTACAAACACTTGCAACAAACACTTGCAACATTGCAGGAAACAGCGAAACCGAGCGAGATTTATCAACTGCTAAAACCCTATCCGATTGAGGCATTAGCACTTGGCTACGTAGACACGATACAACCGAAGTGGAAACGGGAAAAAATAAAAAACTACCTTTTTGTTCAGCGGAAGATAAAACCTCTTATCACAGGAAAAGACTTGATAGCGTTCGGAGAAAAACCGAGTCAGACTTTCGAAACCCAACTGTGGAAGCTGTTTGCCGCACAATTAGACGGAGAAATTAACAAAAAAGAGGAGGCATATACCCGATTGCGGAGCTTTGTATAGCAAGATTTGGCTTGCAAGCGGTACCAAATAAACGATGCCTAATTTCGATCCTTATGAAGCGATTCTTGTGGTTACACAGTTCATCATTCTGTTAACCTTTCATGAATGGGGACACGCCAAATCAGCGAACATGTTAGGGGATCCAACAGCTCGCGATATGGGACGGATGTCATTGAATCCGGGTGTACACATTGACATTATCGGCACACTGATACTCCCACTGCTCGGCACACTTTTCGGAGGCGGTTTCTTCGGCTGGGCAAAACCTGTGCCGGTGAACCCGTTCAACCTGAAAAATCCGAGAAAGGACCTAATGCTTATCGCTGCTGCCGGTCCGATCATGAATATTGTTCTCACTTTTGTGATTTTGGGGGTCATTAAGCTATTACTCGAATTTACCGCTTTCGATCCGGCTGGATCCCCACTTCATGCTGAGATTAACAGGCAATTAATTCGGACGGCACTGATTAGTGTGTTTCTCGCGGCGTTCAACATGCTCCCACTTTTTCCGTTAGACGGTTTCAGTGTTGTGAGAGGCTTACTTCCAGCAAGAACCGCGCACCAATTCGAGAAATTGAGCCCGTATGGGATGCCGATTCTGATGTGCCTTATTTTTCTACCGGGTCTCTTCGGTATACCGAACTATGTGTTCGGATTCTTGAGCAATATTAGTTTTGAAACCTTAAATCTGATTGCGAAAATCGTAGGTATACGATAAAGAAAAATTAGAAGATGGCAATTAGTAGTCGGTTAAGAGGTGTTCGTTAGCCCAAACGCGTAGCCTGCAACATCGGCGCAGGGTTTTTGCTTGGGCGTTTCCCCTAGATATGAGTAACGCACGCAAAGTTCAAACGCACGGTGTTCCTCCGCAAGGAAAAATTAAAAAATGCTAACTGAAACAACTCCAACTCTTACCTCTACAGACTCAATCTACTCCGTGAAGTTAGAGGGTTTCGAGGGACCGCTCGATCTGCTCCTCCATCTGATTCAGAAAGAGGAGATGGATATTTACGATATCCAGATTGCGCATATCACTGATCGGTACCTGGAATATGTGAATCTAATGGAGCAGTTAGATTTAGATGTGGCATCCGAATTTTTGGTGATGGCAGCAACACTTCTCCACATCAAATCGCAAAGTATCCTCCCACAACTCAGACCAGATGCTGAATACACGATAGGCGATCAAGAACAACTCGTCAGACAACTCTTGGAGTACAAACAGTTCAAAGAGGCAGCCCAAGTTTTGGATGGTTATGCTGAACGCCAGACATTAATCTATAACAGAAGCCCCAAGACACACGAGGATTTAGATGGAGCACGTGAATTTGAAATCAGGGCGACGCTGTTCGATCTCCTTACCGCTTTTAAAGGTGTAAATGACCGAATTGCGGAGATAGACATTGAAGAGGTATACGAAACGGTTGCCGAGGAAACAATAACCGTCGAAGACAAAATCACTTTTATTGACCAGCAGTTAGAGAGTTCAGACCAATTGCTATTCGACGATCTGTTCCCATTATCTTCAACCAAGGCAGATCGAATTGTAACATTCCTCGCTATTTTAGAACTCATTCGGATAGGAAAAATCGTTACCGTTCAAACCGGCCATTTTGAGAGTATCTATATCGTTAAACAGGAATACGAGGGGTCTGATCGAGAGATACTGCCACCTCCAACCGTTGAAAACACTCGTTCAGAAGAACGAAATAATTAGGAACTTTGTTTATGGATTCTGAATATGTCACCGCTGTCAATCCGATAGAGGAACCCGACCCGATATCAGTGCAAAAACCTAAATTAATTTTGGAAGCGATTCTGTTCGCCGCGAGCGAACCAATTTCGGTGGAACAGTTTCAAGCAGTGCTGCCGGAGTTAGACAAACGCACCATCCGGACGGAACTCGACGAACTGCGCCAAGACTATCAAGAACTGAGACGCAGTTTTCGCCTTGTTGAAATAGCGAATGGTTACCAAATTTGCACGCGTCCACAATATTCAGAGTGGATTCAGCAGTTTTATACTCGACAGGTCCGGGTTAAGCTATCCCCATCAGCACTTGAGACACTCGCAATTGTTGCTTACAAGCAACCGATAACGCGGAGCGATGTCGCTGGACTTCGCGGTGTGAACAGTGACAGTGTCCTCAACTCACTGGTAGAGAAAGGGTTGGTCCGCATTGCTGGCAGAAAAGATGGACGCTCGCTGCTTTTCTCAACCACAGACGACTTCCTCCAACAATTCGGCTTGAAAGATGCATCTGAATTGCCTTCACTTGAAGAAATCGACGAACTTCTTAACACATCAAACGGAAACGAGCCTGCCCAAAATCCCCTTCCAGTCCCTATGGAGGAAAACGCAGAGCAATGAACTACGACGCACGCTTCCGATGCAGCGAAGGATGCGATGAATCCTATCCACTTACAGAAGTCATCTATCGGTGCAAAAATTGCGATGGATTGTTAGAGGTCCAGCACGATATGGACATCTTAAAACAGCGCAGCGCATCTGACTGGAAATCCCTCTTTGAACATCGATACATGAGCACGCAATATCCGTATGGTAGCGGTGTCTGGGGGAAAAAGGAACTCGTTTGCCCGATCATTGACGATAATAACATTATCTCTATGTGTGAAGGCGGCACCAATCTGTTCTGGGCAGAACGTTTTGGCAATCAACTCGGCTTGGACGACCTCTGGATCAAGCAGTGCGGTAACAGCCACACAGGTTCTTTTAAAGACCTTGGGATGACTGTTCTGGTCTCAATGGTCAAACAGATTATGGCTGAGTCCGGAGACCTTCGCGCTGTTATGTGTGCCTCGACTGGCGACACCTCTGCCGCTTTGGCAGCGTACGCATCGGCAGCGGGCATCCCCGCGGTTATCCTGTTACCGAAAGCAAAAGTTACGCGTGAACAACTTATTCAACCTATCGCTAATGGTGCGTTGACGCTTTCGCTTGAAACAGACTTTGATGGGTGTATGGAAATCGTCCAAAAACTCTCTGCACGGAAAGATTTCTATCTCGCCAATTCCATTAATTCCCTCCGAATCGAAGGGCAGAAAACAATTAGTATTGAGATCGTGCAGCAGTTCAATTGGGAAGTGCCGGATTGGATAATTATTCCGGGCGGTAACCTCGGCAATGTTTCAGCACTCGGGCTCGGATTTTTAATGATGTTGGAACTCGGTATCATTGATAAACTGCCGCGCATCGCCTGTGCACAAGCTGAACGCGCAAATCCGCTTTACCGAAGCTACCAAACAGGATTCACAGAGTTTCGTGCCATCACAGCGCAACCCACACAAGCCACAGCGATTCAGATCGGTAATCCGGTTTCAATCCAACGTGCTATCCGCACCTTGCGACGGTTCGATGGCATTGTTGACCAAGCGACGGAAGCAGAACTGGCAGACGCTGCAGCGAGAGCAGACAGAACTGGATTGTTCAATTGCCCGCATACAGGCGTGGCGTTGGCTGTGCTGATAAAAATGGTGGAGCGAAAACAGGTTCGTCCAGACGATAGGGTCATCGTTATCTCTACAGCAAATGGACTCAAATTCCCTGATTTCAAGGTGGCGTATCACGATATTACACCTGGGAAACCACCGCCTCGCTATCTCAATGAACCATTTGAATTGGAAGCAGACTATGAAAAGGTCCTGACACAGATTGCCACGCACCTTGACGCATAACACACCACTTATTTGACGCTATCCGTTGACAGTTTCAGCGAGGCCCGAACGGCTTGCCGCACCGCATCGCAGATACGCATGGCGTGTTCCGTGTCTTCAGCAGTCGCTGAATCACCTGGATAGCGGGAGTTCACCGCGTACTCGGTAATTCTCTTAAAATCAGGCTGCCACTGCGACCAATCAGGCAGCGTCGGCACAATCAACACCAGCAATTCTTCAAGGTCATGCGTCCTTGGAACGGGAACGTCTGTCTCCTGAAGCCATGCCTTGAGATATTTTTCAATACACTGTTGGGCATGGAAACAGATAGAATTGTGAAATGGACGGGATGCCTGTCGCGCCAACGCTGCCATATCATAATCTTCTTCAGCCTTCTCTATCCACTCCAGCGTCAACAGATTCATGCGGTCCTGCTCCTTCTTGACAGTGTTTGACGTGCCTCGCCGGTTTCCTATAGTGTAATCCGCATCGGATCCGTAGAGAAAATCGCCTTTTTCAGTGATCTCTCGAAGGAACCAATCGTTATACGAGACGCGAGACGCGATTTCTTCCGGCGAACGCACCAAAAGATCCAAACTGAAGCGATGCGGAATA
>JAPOOP010000116.1 GCA_026713385.1 Candidatus Poribacteria bacterium
TCTCCATCCCCTCGAAAGATAACGGTGTGGCTCGGAGAAGCATCACGGATAGGCATCGTATCGGATCCGAGCAATTGGGTAACATGGCGGTTCGTTGTTTCCATCAAAGCTGACCTCCTTCGTGTAGATGCTGTTCTCTATGTCGAACTTACATTAAAGGGCAAAAAGTTGTCGCCTTCTTTGTCGGAATCGGATATACTATCATAAAATACTATTGGAGAATTGTCCATTGTGAAGTTTTGTAGCGAAGAGAGAATTGTAGGGACTCATGAACATCGTTTTTCTATTTTCAGATGAACACGCGGGAACTGTGATGGGGAATAGCGGGCATCCGGTTGTCCGAACCCCCCACCTTGATCGTCTCGCCGAACAGAGTTACACCTTCGACAACGCCTATTGCAATTATCCGATCTGTACGCCATCACGCTTATCAATGCTCACCGGACGTTATCCGCATCAGATTGGCGCGTGGGATTTGGGCGTAATTGCGGATCGGCAGTACAAAACGTGGGGGGATTACTTGACGGAGGCAGGTTATGAGACTGTCCTGTGCGGACGGACGCATTTCAACGGAACCGATCGGTTGCTCGGTTTCTCCCATCGCTTGCTGGATGATTTGCCTCGATGGTGTAGCAGAAATGGAAGACCTCCACGACGCACGCCAGACGCACGTCGAGGTTCCAACTCACACGTCGCCGAATGCGGACCCGGAGACCACGAACACACGAGGTATGACAGAAACGTCACGGACTTGGCAGTGGATTTCCTTCACGAAAAAGTCGCGTCACCGGACGACAAACCGTTTCTACTCTATTGTGGCTTCATGCATCCACACTTTCCACTAATCGCACCCTCCGAATTCTTCTCACAGTATGACCCAGACACACTCGAATTACCTGCAACATGGAACGAACCGCTTGAATCTCAACATCCTATAATCCAATATCATCGTTGGGCGTGGCGGAACGACATTCCTCCACCTGAAGCCGTTGTCCGTTGTGCGTTAGCCTGCTATTACGCCCTTGTTTCGTCTCTCGATGCACAAGTTGGAAGGATACTACAAGCGATTGATACGTCGCCGTTACGCGAAAATACGCTCGTCATCTATACCAGTGATCACGGCGAGATGGCAGGACACCACGGTATATGGCAGAAGCAATGTTTCTACGAACCAGCGGTAAAAGTGCCGTTGATGCTGCGTCTACCTTCCGGCGAAACCCGTCGAGTGGCAGAAAACGTCTCTTTAGTGGATGTTTTGCCGACTTTGTTGGAAGTGGCTGGTTTGGAAAGACCGTCTGACTTACCAGGCGATAGTTTGCTACGGATAGCGCGACACCAAGAGAGCGAGACGACAGCGGAGACACGCCATCACGATGACCGTCATCGCGTCCCCCCCGAGCGTGCTGTCTTTTCGGAATACCATCACATGGGTATGCTTAACGCAGGTTTTATGCTCAAACGTGGGGATTACAAATTGTGTCATTACGTCGGAAGCGAACCACAATTATTCAATGTGGACATTGATCCGTTGGAAAACAATGACTTGGCATTGAAGCCTGAATATGCAGCGAAACGCAGTGAAATGGAAACTGCCTTGCGTACGGTTGTCAATCCAGAGCAGGAAGATGCCCGGGCAAAAGAGAATCAGCGGACGCGTAGAGTGTAAGTGTGTTAAACTTCGCCATCCCAATAACTCAGGCTCGGATCTTTACGGTAGATTTTCCCAACAACATAGGGGAGTACCTTGTTAGAATCCGGGTATTCACTCACGTCGTGCGGTATGGTTGTACCGAGAATGAATAACGTGACCGGAGCATCACTGCTATTTACGAACTTATGTGCCCCAATTGTACCCGGCGGAAACGCAAGGAAATCGCCTGCATTTACTTCTACATCGCCTCGAGGGGTTTTGAGCGTACAGGCACCTTCCATGACATAGCACATCTCCTCTCCGAAATTGTGAAAATGCATCGGGAAACTCATCTTCCCTGGTTGGAGCCGAATCACGCGATACCCTAAATTTTTGCCGCCGATGAGCGGATCAATGTCTTTGTCCTCAAAGTCATAAGGATGTGGGGCATTTTTATGTTGCCACGCGATTTCATCAACATGAATGCGATTGATGTAGATGTCGCGCCGCGCTTGCAGGCAATCAATGAGGTATTGGCGTGCATCTTTAAAAATAGAATGACCGTCACCGACGAGGATTGCATTGAATCGGAGTGCCAAGACCTTACGCAATTCGAGTGCCGCTTTAGGTGGATCGCTCAGTTTGCTATCGGCGAGCAGTGTCAGCGCGCCCATAGGTTCACCAACCACGAGATCCCCGAACAAGACGGCTTGTTTCTCTGGGAAATAGAGCGCGATTTCGCCAGGACTTTTACCGTGACTAAGATGAATGGCGTGTAAACCGGGAACAATCGCCTCGCCGTCCTGAACTGTTCGAGTCGGTGCGATGTTCAGCGCGTCTGCATCGGCTTCATGCACAATCACGTCGGCGCCTGTCCATTTCTGAAAGACAGCGACTTCGCGTTCATGATCGGCATTGGTCAGAACAATAGACTTTGCGCCGCCGAGTGCTGTCAGATGTTCTCGGTCATCGTCAGATATTGCGACCGGATCTATCAGAATATTTCCATCAGGACGCACCCACAAATGTCCATTAAAATCTATCTGTCGGTCCTGACTAAAGACCCCCCAACTGTATATATCTTCAAAAATCAAGCGTTTCATTGTTGGTCCCCCTTATGCGAGTCGTTATGGGATGGCTTCAGCTTTCTCCTTTGAGACGAATCCGTAGACTTCAATTTCGTGTACGAAGGCTCTACCCAACGCTATCTGCGGTACGATTGCACCACGCCTTGGATCGTACCGACTGGCTTTCTTCTCATCATCGGTGGTGGCGCTAATGTAAATACGGATTGCTTCTGTCACAACACCGCTGAAGCGTGCTTTAATGACAGGACTTTGGTTGTTCTGAACCTGCAGCATTGCCGCCCAACGTCCTTCGCCTTCTAACTTCTGATATATCATGGCGTTTATAATATTGGTGCCGCGAATAGTGATTCGGTGAATGGCTTTTCGAGTCGGAAAATTTAGATGAATCCACCGTCCATCGGCGTATCCCCTTGTCTCCACATCCCCATCTATCATTTCCGATGAAGTGCAGGTGACCCCTTCCGTGACAGCGTAGTTGTAAAGTTCCTGCGGTTCGATCAACATCTGCAGTGCTCTGGATTGGCATCCTGAAAAGAGTGTTACAACACAGAATACCATAAAAATAGAAAGGTAAGGTTTCATCTTTTCCTCCCGTGCGTTGTTCCATTTTTCGGGATATTATACCGCGTTTCCACTTTTCTTTAAAGTGGAATTTTACGAAAAGCCTTGTCTTAAAATCGAAAACGAGATATAATCGGAAACGATTTTTTAAATTTGTTTACGATGGTGTCGGTTTCCCACCGCACCAACTAAAGAGGAC
Source organism: Candidatus Poribacteria bacterium (assembly GCA_026713385.1). Taxonomy (GTDB): domain Bacteria; phylum Poribacteria; class WGA-4E; order WGA-4E; family WGA-3G; genus WGA-3G. The sequence continues at coordinate 3,479 of JAPOOP010000116.1, forward strand.
ATCACACAGGAGAAAATTATGTACAAAAGCGCGATTTTGGGATGTCGGGGACGTGCACGTGGGCACGCTCGCGCCTATGAACACGTCAAGGGTGGTAAACTTGCCGCTATCTGTGACATGCAAGAAGATTTGCTCAACGATTTCGGCGATGAATTCGGCGTTGATGCTCGTTATACCGATCTCGATGAGATGCTTTCAAAGGAGAAACCGGATCTCCTGCACATTGTTACCGCGCCCGTGCTGCGTGGCAGTAATAAACGCATCCGCTACCCGCTAATGAACCAAGCCTCTGAGCATGGTGTGCCTGCCGCGATCGTTGAAAAACCGATTGCTGTGGAGAGCGAAGATTGGCGGCAGATTTCCGAACTTGCCGAACGTACGAAAACAAAGTTCGTCGTCAACACCCAACTCAATTTCCATCCACAGAATCTTGCGCTCAAGCAGGATGTTGCAGAAGGCAAAATCGGTGCAATCAAATTTATTGAGGCAAGCGCGCGCAATCCACCTGTCGACCAAGCTCCGCACGTCCTACAACTCGTGTCGTCCTATATCGATAACTCGCGTCCGGTGAAGGTGCAAGGACAAATTTCCGGTGCCGAACAACTCGATTCTGCGCAACCCTCACCTGCTAACGCCACAGCACTCGTGACCCATGCAAACGGCGTACAAGTCTCCGTCGCATTTGGACCAGAGATGGCACCACGTGTGCTACCCGATACAGGAAATAATCGGCATAAACGCGTCTGTGTATTCGGTGAAAAAGGGTTTGTCCACTGGCGGTTTGAGAGTTGGGAGCGGAATCTACCGGGAAGCGGATATGAAGGCGGCGATCTGAACTACGGTGCACAGGATGTCATCGCCCAAGGTGGACTTACAGACGCAGTGTTCGAGTGGCTTGACGATGAAAGCAAAGAGCATCCGACACATCTGAAGCAATCGCTTGCTGAATTCAATCTGTTGTTGGGAATTTACTATAGCGGTTTGACGAACACCGTCGTTGAATTGCCATTTGATCCGCCTGATGGTATGATTGACATGTTCCGCGAACGTCTTTGATAAGGAACACCCCCGTGAACAACATCATCTACATGGACAACCA
>JAPOOP010000595.1 GCA_026713385.1 Candidatus Poribacteria bacterium
GATTAAAAAATGAAATCCTTATTTATCACAAATACTTTCCTCTCGCACCTACTGATTCCACTGTACCGAGCGAAGGTCGGGTTTCTGCTTGATTCAATTACCAGAGTCAGCAAAACTGCTAATCTTGACTACTTGGAACTTCGACATGCGCTGTCCAGCCTGTAAAGTTTTTGCTTATCGGTATCAGCTCAACTTGCTTTTTCTCACCCGGTGCAAGATCCACCGCAGGCGTTGGACCGAGTTTTTCTCGATTCGATAAGCGGGCTTCAACGCGGACGTCCCTCAAGGTTTTCTCGGTCATGTTTTCCACATGTCCTTTGAAGGCATTGCTCTGAGCATCGTACGCCAAGATCAGGCGCGCACCGCCTTGGAGGTGTTGGACGGGATCACAACGCTCATTCAGTCCCATTTGGATGCTGAACCCTTGTCTGTTGAATTCGATGTACGGGGCATTCATACTTGAGCAACTACTCATCAGAGAAATCAATAACACGATAAGAATCCCGGCGAGTCTGCTACATATACGACGCATCGAAAACTCCTTTCTAAAACTGATTTTCATGGATACTTTCTCTGTCGGGACCGGCGGGAAAATCCGCTGATCTCAGGTTTAATTAAGTTTAATCTGAGTCATCCCCCAGCTCCCTAAAGGATACCGCAGTGCTGCTTTTTTATCAACCTTTCTGCGAAAACGCCACCCCCGGTAAACCTGTCCAGTTATTGAACACCCGTCCGCAGATATTGTCCGATCTTCGCGAAGAAACCTCCTTTTTAGAGCAGATCCGTTCGCATTGGCTTTGGCATAAAACTTGCTATTCTATTGATTATGAGGAAAAGAAACTAACGATCTGCTGGAGTGAAATCAAGCGGTAGGCGCGAGACATTGAAGATGTCAAAGGAGTCAAACAATGTTATACCGATTTTCTATATCAATCCTTGTCTTTGGTATGCTCATAGGCGTCGCACCGACAGACGCATTAGCTTTAGAAGCCGAGTGGCAACAACTCATCAATGGCATATCTATCGGGCAGGTCTGGGCACTTGATGGCTCAGCACACCGTCTCTATGCGGGTTCATCCGAAGGTGTCTTTCGCTCCGAAAACAATGGACAAACGTGGGGGCGTATCGGCTTTGATACCCAGGATCCATTTGATATCTCTGTTGCTGCCCTCACCGTCGATAGAAATAGCGTTTATGTCGGAACGTGGAGCAGCGGTCTCTTCCGATCCGATGATGCTGGGGAAACCTGGAAACGGATAAACGACGGATTGTGGCGTCAACATTCCGATGAAACGGTCATTTATGGGACAGCTCGTGGCTTTCTGATCATCGATGACACCCTTATCAATGTCATGTATCACGCGGGTACCTATACATCAACCAACCGCGGTGAAACATGGATTAACGTTTCGGAGAAGTGGGAACAAGGCAATAGCATTTACAACATGACATTTTTTGACGGCTATCTCTGGAGTGCGATTTCACATGTCTGGATGGCGCGTTCAGCGGATAAAGGAGAAACCTGGCAACGCCTGCCGCTCTTTGAAGGCGGTTTCACGTGTGACTGGGCGGTTTTCGAGGGTCAGCTCTACGCTGCTGCTGACGAAGGCGTTGGACGTTGGAATGAAACAACACAGATGTGGGAATATCCCATGGATGGACTTCCTATAGGTTCAGCTTGGGATCCAAATGACCCGTCATGGGTCTGGAGTTTCGCAGTTCGGGGTGGACGTCTGTTCGCGGGATTGGAGACCCACGGGGTTTATATCTTTGATGCTGACGCAGAACGTTGGTCTCCTGCGGGACTTGAGGGCTTCTCGGTGCATGCGCTCTTATCCCACACAGATGCCCTCTATGCGGGGACGGATGAAAACGGTATCTATCGTCTTGAGATCCCCGATGTTCTGACGACGACGGCGATCCAACCACAAGGCAAAGCACTCACAACTTGGGCGGGTATGAAACAGTCCCTTGATTAAGGCTTTGATTTCGTCAGAGTCCCAGACGCGAAAGTGTATATTTTCTGCTATGGATAGGATTAATCCGACTTTCGATTTGATGCTTCGCAAATTTACGAAAGGTCAGGATGATTCTGTTGCCTCAATTCCCTGAATGAGCTTACAACTTATCGATGAAGGCAGCGAGTGTTGGCGTCTCTACGGCTTCACGGAGTAGTGCTTTAAGACGTTGTGTGTCATCAATGGCTTCGAGTGCGGACTGTATAGAACTCTCTGTCGCTTGAAAACGAATCTCAAGGATATGGAGAATGTTCTCGATCGCGTTTGCTTTAGTTCCTAACTGAACGCCTTTGGCAATAATGTCTTGATAAACCGATGATTCTTGCATAATGTCCTCCGGGAAAAGATGCGCAATGGCATCTGAGTCATGAACCAACCCACCCATCACCCATAAGTCTAAGAGTAATTCGCTAAGAAGGCATCGGATTGGGTTCGACCGGATAACCACATTGTTAGGTTCTGGAGTGCGCGTTGGTATGTCTTGAGCGTGTTCTCAGCGATCGATGCTTTGATGAGGGACTCGGTTTCTTCGGGGAGTTGTAAGATGGCTGTGTTGGATTCTGGTGTATTGACGATCGCGTTCATGAGGGCACCTCTGAAAATGGATAATGTTATTGAACTTATGGTATCAGCGTTCCGTAGTATTCCACATCTCGGCGCGCGTCATAAACACCCTCCGATCCTCTAACCATTCTGCATAACCAATGTTGCTGTTATCGGTCAGGTAGTTGAGTCTCTCATCAAGCCACGCAACAAGTTCAGCATCTTCTATGGCGAGAGCAAAACCACCGTACTCAACCTGATTATCAAGGGCGGTAACAACAAACGTACCACTGGTCGTATAAGCAGCATCGCGATTGCCTATCTCGCCTCTGGCGATCGCATCAATACTGCCTTTTGCGAGTGCCTGAAGCAATTCTGATTCACCAAGCGTATCTCCGAGATAGATAACCTCTGGCATCTGCTCCGAAGGCGGATAGAGATAACGCCTATCAGCTAAGTTCGCAGATGCACCTGCCGCAGTAATCCTATAAGCGGATGTGCCATCGGTGATAATCGTGTCATGTCGTGTTTCAATGCGCGTTCCTTTCAACAGCACGCCATCGGCATCAACAATGCCTGTGAGTTCAAGCAAACGCGCTTCCCCTGTTGTGCCAGAAAGCACACCGACTCGGACACTACGCGTCAGGGAAGTGTAGTCAGAGAGTTCTTCAGTATCTTCGGAACGCACCAGAAGCGATTGCCGGAATTTGATATGTCCCGATGTAAAGGTAACTCGCGGGGTGCCTGATGCGTCCTTAGTCCGAGAATCTAAAATCGTGATACCACCGCCGATAATATCGTATTCAGGTTCAGCAGCCTTCAACCAGATTCCATGCCATTCACTGATGGCACTTCGAGCAAAAGACAAACCTGGGGCATCCATGATTTCAAGTGCCGTCAGTAAGTCTGCTTCATAGCCTTGATGGGTGTTAAATTTATCGGAAGTCGGGTTTGGATCCGCACTGGAACTCACAGGTTCGAAATAGGCATAAAAACCGAGATTCAGAACACGCTGAGTAGGTGTAGAGGTTTGATACGTCGTTATTTTCTCAGGGACGATAACCTGCTGAATCCGCTGGCACCCTGAAAATATAAGGCTTATCAGTGGGAATAAGATTAGAAACGCATAAAGTGCGGTGTATTTCATTGGCATACCCATCAGTTGCTGGATGTCCTCGCCAAACATGATGTCAAAGCCACGTTCTTTATGATTGGGAATCGGGTTGAACAGCATCCTGAAACGGTACGCCGCGTCATCGCTGAAGGACACCAGGTGGGTAATCATTCCTATAGCCATCCTGTACTGGGTTTGCTGCCGCCATCCTCTGTCCGGCGGGAAATTGAGCGGACGGATGCACTGCTTCGCCACATGGGTGTAAAGGGTGAGATTGTGTTTCGGGCACCTATCTTAACAAGATTTCTGTCGGTGGCGTGGGTGCTCGCGAAACGGGACCGCGCACACATCAGCAGTAATGTATGGAGTTGGGATTGGACAACACAGAACCCGGACAAAATTACCAAAACGGTGTTGCGGAAGGTAAAGCCGGGTTCTATTATCATCTTCCACGATGGAAAAGGCGTCTATGGGGAACGCTACCCGTCTGGGAACCATAGAGGCAACAGATAGGATCATTACTGCGCTTAAACGAGACGGATACACGTTTGTGCGGGTATCGGACGAGCGCCATTAAAAGGGGGTCTGTAGCTACCCGACAGGTAACTACAGACATTCACTGCCTTAGATCGAGAAGTTGCCGACAAAGACGTTGTTCTCTGTGCCACTTTGCTGCCATGTCACCGGGAGGTGAGCATCCTTATAGCGATAGACGTCGGATTTACCGACAATGGCGTTCTGGATCGTTGTCAGCGGTTTGTACCAGATCTGATGCGGTTGTGTGCATCCGGCACACGGATAGCGGTTGGCAGAAAGTTTAAGGACTTCGCCAACGGTTACATCATATTTGGTGCCTTCTTTAGTGAATTCAATGGAAGCGGTTTGGGTCGCGACGACTTCACCCAGAACATCAGCGTATTTCGTCGTAAGCAGGTCGCTGAGTGCGGCGCGTTGTTCTGTCGTAGTACTCGGGTCCATATACAAAACGCTCTTACGGGTCTTGGTCTCGATTGCCAAATTGTTTTTCGCACTAATGACAGCAACGACGGTTAGATTTTCCAGCGAAACATCGTTCCAAGTTCCAGTCTGAATGTTCCAAACGGCGGTTGCCTCTCTGCCACCTTCCACGAATTCGGAACCATAATGGCATGCCCCAACATAAACACTCGCGGAGCGGGCTTCGATGTATTCGCCTTGCACGGTCGGTAATTCAGTGGCAAGAGCGAACCCCGCTACGAAGGTCAGTGCGAGTGTTGTCAAAACAAAGACGCTTTTCATATTGCTTCTCCCTTTTATTTTCAGATTCACCTTACTGGAACGCAATGTTAACACTACGTCCATTTGACTTTAACTCTTATTATACCTTAAATAAATTTAAAAAGCAACCTTTTTGTCAAATTTATTGAATTGGCTTTTTGATGAGTTCTACTTCCC
>JAPOOP010000155.1 GCA_026713385.1 Candidatus Poribacteria bacterium
TCTTCTCTGGCCCAACAAGCACAATCGGGACTTTCTTGAAGAGTTACTAAAGAGAAAATTGAGGCGTGAGACGGATGATCCAGAACTGTTTGCTAAACTCTACAGAGAAGAGTTAATCGAACAGCATGGCGATATCCCAGAAGTTGATATTGTTGTTAAGGGAGAGACGAAGTTATGGTTTGGGGGCTTTATATTTCCGGGCGATGAAGACGAATACATCGACTTTCTCGAAGCAGAATATGTGCTATGGCCGGGGGATGTAAAGTTAAAAACACTGGATAAATACCGAAAGGCGAGAGCGAAAGGAACACCATTTCACCTCATAGATTTGGACAGCGATGACGAATAGGGATTCCCATAGTTTTCAATTGCGACAGTTCTACAATCCCGTCTATCCTTTAATTCCTGTAAATCCCGGTTCTGACAATAGTTACTAAACATTACCTGTCCTGGACCGTCACAAAAAACATTTGACAATCCTTCATAAATTATAGTATCATAATTAATAGAGATAAGTTTTAGCCGAGCCTGAGAAAGGTTCTGCGACTACAACGACATAACGCATCATTCAACGAGACATGGACAAAAAACCGCTTACGACACCGACCTTGCAATATAAGGAACTTGTGCGCTATAACGCCCTACATCAAGACAACCTTCGGGCTGTCACGGGTTCGCGCGCCATATCCATTATTATTGCAATTCGTCGTGCTGTGGTGGGCTAATCACGCACAGATAAGAAGTTTCTATTACAACGCCCATCACTGAAGCAGACGATTTCAGTGGTGGTGTTTTTTTTTAATGTAGGTAGCAGATTGGAGCATTTAGCGCTTCTGTAGGAGGGAACTCCGATTCCCGACTTCTAAATGATCCTAACGAAACAGATCCAGGAGGCAAATAGTTTAAAAAATGTTTAAAGAGGTATCATCCCAATTCACGTTTGCCGAAAAAGAAAAACAGATCTTGGAGTTCTGGCGTGAAAACGACATCTTTCAGAAGAGTATGGAGATATACAAAGACGCGCCGCCGTTCGTTTTTCTGGAGGGACCCCCGTTTGCGAACGCTCCGCCCGGCGTGCATCACGTCCTCGCACGTATCATGAAAGATGCTGTCTGTCGTTACAAGACGATGACAGGGCATTACGTCCACCGCAAAGCAGGCTGGGACACGCACGGACTTCCCGTTGAATATCAGGTCGAAAAGCAACTCAATATTACAAACAAAGCCGAACTGGAGGCTTACGGCGTTCAGAACTTTATCGAAAAATGTAAGGAAAACGTCTTCCAATACGAGCAGGATTGGCGGCGGATGACCGAACGCATCGGATATTGGGTTGATCTTGATGAAGCCTATATCACGCTGTCGAACGATTACATTGAAAGCGTCTGGTGGGTCCTTCGACAAGCGTGGGACAAAGATCTCCTCTATCAAGGGCATAAGGTACAACCGTATTGCTATCGGTGTGGCACAACCTTAGCGAGCCACGAAGTCGCACTCGGTTACCAAGAGGTCGCCGATCCATCTATCTTTGTCCGTTTCCCACTGAAAAATAAAGAGAATACTTACCTACTCGTCTGGACAACGACCCCGTGGACGTTACCTTCTAACGTCGCTGTTGCTGTTGGTGAAGATTACGATTACGTTTCTGTTGAAGAAGGCGACGGACGGCACCTCATTCTCGCAAAGGAGTGTCTACCCAGTTTATTCGGAGATGAACCTCCGCAAATCGTCGAAAGTTATAAGGGTAGTGATCTCCAAGACTGGGAATACGAACCCTTGTTTGATGGCGGACAGCATCCTGAGAGGTCCCACTACATTGTCACCGGTGATTTCGTAACGACAACAGAGGGAAGCGGCTTGGTGCATATTGCCCCTGCTTTCGGACAGGATGACTATGACATCGGGCAGAAATACGGTTTGCCGCTCGTACAATTGGTCGGTCCCGACGGTAGATTTGTCCCGGAAGTTAAAGACGTGTGGGTAGGTGAATACGTCAAAGACGCTGATCCGAAAATCATTGAAAACTTGGACGGACGTGGGCTGTTATTTAAAACTGCCGAGTATACGCACCAATATCCGTTCTGTTGGCGGTGTGATACCCCGTTGCTCTACTATGCTCGTGAATCGTGGTTTATTCGGACGACCGCCATCCGAGATCAGATGCATCAGCACAATCAGCAAATCAACTGGTATCCGGAGCATATCAAAGACGGACGCTTCGGCAATTGGTTGGAAAACAATATCGACTGGGGATTGAGCCGTGAACGCTATTGGGGTACCCCTTTGCCGGTCTGGGTATGTGACGACTGCGGGCATCCGCATTGTGTCGGCAGTATCGCCGAATTGAAGGAACTCGGTACCGATGTGCCAGATGATATCGAACTCCACCGTCCTTATGTAGACGACGTTGCCCTTGAGTGTGAGAAATGCGGTGGCACAATGCATCGCGTGCAAGATGTCATTGATTGCTGGTTTGACTCTGGTTGTGCACACACGGCACAGTGGCACTATCCCTTTGAAAACAAGGAGATGCTGGAGCAGGCGTATCCTGCCGATTTCATCTCCGAAGCCATTGATCAAACCCGTGGCTGGTTCTATAGTCTCTTAGCGACTGGCACACTCCTCTATGATAAACCGGCTTACAAAAACTGTCTCTGTCTTGAACTAATTATGGGACCCGACGGCCAAAAGATGAGCAAGAGCCGAGGGAACACAATCGATCCGTGGACAATTCTGAATGGGCAAGGTGCCGATGCGATGCGTTGGTATATGTTCACCGCAACCACACCGTGGACACCCCGCGCTTTCAAAACAGAGGGCATTGATGAGGCGTTGAAGAAGTTCATGGGAACTCTTCAGAACGTTTATAGTTTCTTTGTCATGTATGCCAATCTTGAGCAGGTCGATGTCTTGCGAGATGCGCCGCCTGTTTCGGAACGCGCAACGGTAGACAGGTGGATCCTGTCTCGTCTCCACACCCTCATTGACAGGGTCCGCGACGAAATGGAAAACTATCATCTTACGAATGCCCCGCGCGCCATTGAGGCGTTTGTGGATGATCTCAGTAACTGGTATGTCCGCCGCTCCCGCGATCGCTTCTGGGGCGCGGAGGCTGGCCCTGATAAGCATGCCGCCTATGCCACACTTTATGAGGTGCTCGTAACCGTTGCGAAACTCGCCGCACCCTTCGTTCCGTTTTTGGCGGATGAACTCTATCGGAACTTAGTGTGTTCGCTGAATACTGAAGCACCCTTAAGTGTTCATCTCGCGGAATACCCAGTTGCGGATGCCGCGCTCAGAGATGCTCAGTTAGAAGCAGATATGGATTTCACACGCGATGTGATTAGCATGGGACATGCCGCTCGCAACCGTTCCGGCATTAAGACACGCCAACCCTTGGCAGAGATCACGCTCGGTGGACTCTCTGACGCAGAGAAAGCGACTGTGAATCGTTTGGCGGACCTCATCCACGATGAACTCAATGTCAAAACGATCGCCTTCACAGAGAACTTGGACGCTTTTGCAGAGGTGACACTCAAACCCAACTTCAAGGTATTGGGACCCAAATACGGCAAGGGCGTGCAAGCCATCGCTAAAGCCTTCGCCTCCGCAGACGCTGCAGCATTGAAAGCGGAGTTGGAAGCCGAGGGAAGTTTGCAAGTTGAAGCATCGGGAAATACATACACGCTTGACCAGTCCGAGATTGATGTGCAGACCCAGAATCGGGACGGTTTCTTTGTAGAGATGGACGCGAAAAAATTTGTCGCATTATCAACGGAGTTAACGCACGAGTTAACGTTGGAGGGTTTGGCACGTGAGTTCGTCAATAAGATCCAGAATATGCGGAAAGAAGCCGATTTCAACGTCTCCGATCGGATTAAACTCAGCCTCGATACCACTTCCGAGCTTGTGGATGAGGCATTTCAGACGCATCGGGACTATATCCTCCACGAGACCCTCACATCGGTAGTCGTGGACACTCCGAGTGAAAATGCTTTCA
>JAPOOP010000340.1 GCA_026713385.1 Candidatus Poribacteria bacterium
AGATCCAAGGCAATCGTATCGACGCGGAGGTGTAACTCCGAGTTGTTAATCTCTTCGGGGTGAACGTCGATGTAGCCTTCCAAATTCACGTCGTTACCGAAGAGTTTAAAAGCGCACCCCTCAAAACGCAGTGTCTCCTCCTGATATGTTATTGCACCCCCCGCATCGGTGATGTCAATATCACCTGCGTCTGTTTCTAATATTAGCGTCGGGATTGCCCATTCTAAATGGATATTGGGTTGGGAAGGTGTCCCTGTCGCTTTCAAGTCATAACGAACGGCACCGGTTTGCAGCATACCAAGCGGAAGTCCCAATGCGTCTCCAAACGGGGGCAGCGCGAACCCATCAGATACAGCGTGCAGATTCATCTTCTCACTTTTTGCATCCAAGGTGCCTACCAATTCAAGAAATGGGTTATTTAATGATTCGCTATGCGTTAAATCAAGCGATTGGTCTAACAACGGTTTTTTATCACCCGCTGCCTGTGCCGTTGTTGCAGACTGACGTTTTTTTATTGATTCGGTTGTTTTTAAGGAAAGGGCATTGATTGTCCATATATCGTCTTTGAGATGCAAGCGAATCGGTTCAGCATTTGTGAACGTAATTTCCTGTGTTGCAGTGGTTTCGTAGCGGAGTTGGGAGGTACTGACAAGAATATCCACATCGTAGGGATAGACTTGCTGTCTCTGGGATTCCGGGGCTATGTTTTCGGCTGGTGGGACAAGGTCTGCCACCGTTCCACTTATTGATGCTCTCCCGCCAGCGGTCCCCGTAACCGGCTCAAGCATTGGGTGTAGTATGGGCAGAATTGGTGTAATATCAAATGTCTCACTCTCCGCTGTGAATTGGTAGGGGTTCCCCGTAGCCATGCTGACGTAACCCTGAATTTGACTCGTTCCGTCAAATCCATGTCCATGAAAGTCGAAGAAGGTGGCGAAGATATCAGATTCACCAGTGGTGTTTTTCTGTTCTATGAGTTTACCGAGCAGATAGACATCACCGAGCGGATATTTCGTCCCGCGCTCGTTGTGCAAGAAGGTTACGTCTGAAAAATCGAGTTCAACTCTAAAATCTGCACTTTCAGGTTTTTTGAGCGTTCCAACAACCCGAACATCGAATTGTCCTTCGAAGGGAAAATCGCTGAGGTTTGCCGCCTTCGCAATTTCTTCTAAGTGGACAGGGGCATCACTTTCGAGGAGGATGTCATAGTCACCGTTAGAGGCTACTGCGACATTGAGTGTAACCTGTTGCTCGCGGGTAGTTATCTTGATGTCTGGCACTACGAGATTGTAGTCCTCAATTTCGAGAGGAAGCGTCAGCGGATCCAAATGGATACCCCATGCCACGCTTTCGGTAACACTGAAGTTGGCACTGCCGTCCAGATTGATGAGCGTTCCATTTAATTTGAGTTCGCCTCTGATTTCACCATCTACAGGATATTCGGCACCTAACAATAATTTCGGGTAATGTTGGACGTAAATGGGATCAACGATGACGCTGAGAGTCGCAGGGAATTCGCCATTAACCTCCACAGCTCCCGTAATTGTTGCCCGACTCTCATACTCCGTTATTTGGCTTTTGGCTTGCGGCTTTCGGTTATCAGTAGTAAGAGGCTGCAAAACCTTTGGATCTGCAGCATGTTTTTCTTTCTGACTGCTGACTGCTGATTGCTGATTGCCAAGTGTATTTTTCGTCATCAAGCCGTTTTCGATGAATACCCGTCCTTCTTGATAGCGAAAATTACCCGCCAAAGCACCGATTGGAATGTCGTTGAAGGTCGCATCCGGGATTTTCATTGACCCTGTCAGTGTGCCGTCCGATAACTTCGCAGACAATTCCGCTGTCCCGCCGATATCCGCACTGTTGGCAATTTTCATCAGGTCATCGAAATTGATACCCGACGCGTGGATCTCCAACACGTTTTGTCTGTCCAAAGGGACGGGTCCTGTGATATTAATCTCGGTTTCATCTAAACTCCCGTTGATTTTCAATTCACCCATCGCTATTGTGCAATTGAGCGTTGAATCGTCAAGTTTGACTTCGTCGAGGATTGTCTCTCTCAGCACTATTTTGCTGTCGAGTTCGAGGCTTGAGGTGTCTGTAGTATTTCCGCTGAATGCTCCATTGCTTGAGAGAAGTCCTGTGCTTTCTACGAGGTTTTCTGGCAGTTTGGCAAACATTGACAGCAGAGGAATCAGTTGTATTTTTGTAGCATCCCATTTTCCACGGTAGCGAATCGGATGAAGCGTTAGTTGTTGAAGTTGTGTTAACGGATTGCCTTCCAACGCGTTTTTTAACGTGAGACTTCCATCGCCGACCACGGCACCATCGGCGACTTGGAAACTGAGTTTTTTGAGTGTGAATGTTGGGGTGGGATCAGCATTGAAATCCGAGTCAACATGTAGTGCTGTTAACTCTATTTTGGGACTGTTCTCTGCTGTGACAAGGGAGAACGTCGGTATTTCCACAGAAAGTGTCCCTGCTAAGGCAGAATCTGGGTTTCCGTTTGCTGTCAGTGTTGCGTCCACAACACCTTCAAGTTCGATGTTTTCACCGAAAAACGGCTCTGCATCTGCCAGATTCAGGTTCAAGTCGACTTTGCTGTTCCAAGAGGGAGCGGTTTCTCCGTGGGTAAATTCACCTGTAACCTCCAAATTGGAGTCACCAAATTCCAGCAGGAGTTTATCTAATGTGCTACCGCTGGCTAAGATATGAAAGTTGGCATCAAACTTGTCAATTGCCGTTTCAGCACCGTTGAGTCTGAAACTACCACTTTTAATTTCAAATGTTCCGTTATGCTTCCATGTATTGAGCGGTCCCTGCACTTTAATGGTGATTCCATCAATACGGACATCAAAATTGCGTTGCGTGTCAACATAGTCAATTGTGCCATTTTCACATTCAATATATTCGACAGCGAAACCGAATTGTGCGGAGTCTTGTGTCTGCTGATCCTTAAAAATGTGTTCCAGATTCAGGTCACCATCCGAATTCCTGAGCGCGTAAATTTCCGCTTTATCTACCTGCAGTTCCTTCGCTTCAAATTTCCGAGTTAGCAATCCTAACAAATTGTATTTGAGGACGACTTGACCTGTGGAAATTACCGGTTTACCTTCCTTGGAAATCTCTACGCTTTTAACACTGACGCTCCCTAAGATATTTCCTTCTATTTTGCCGATGCTTGCCTTATAGTTAGTGTCTATCCGATTTTTGAGTTCAATTTCAAGCCGTCCCTCTACCCAATCCAGAAAGGTCCTTGATCGGATAAAGAAAAGCGTTCCACATAGCCCGACAATGAGAAATATCCCGACAAAAATGGATATTTTTTGGAGTCTTTTTCGCATATTTTTAATTTTCCCTGTGGTTAAGGCACGTGGATTTGGACTTTCACGGTTTTTCCTCAAAAGATTCATGCGCAGCTTCTACAACCTCAACGGTCGTTTGTTGGAGTTGACAGGAATCCGTGTGTTCACCATCGACTGTAAGCCAAAGTAAGTACTCAATATTTCCGATGTTCTTGTGGATTGGCGAATAGGTTAGACCTTTCACTGTGGCTCCGAGTTTTTCCGTGACAAAAGTGCTGAGATTATCTATCGTCTGGATGTGTACCTGTTTGTCGGACACGATTCCACCTTTTTTCACATGGGCTTTGCCGGCTTCAAATTGCGGTTTGAGCAATGCGATGATGTCGTAATGGCTATTTTGTTGCATGAGAAGTTTGATCACACTCGGCAGTACCGTCCTCAAAGAGATAAAGGAAACATCGATCACAGCGATGGAGGCAAAGTCTTCCGTGTCATTCAGCACCGATGTTTTTAGAAGTGCTGGCGTTAGGTGTCGGATGTTCGTTTTTTCAATCGGTTGTACCTGTGGATGCGTCCGAAGTTTCCACGCCAATTGTCCATAACCGACATCGATGGCGTAGACGAATTTCGCACCGTACTGGAGGAGACAGTCTGTGAACCCGCCTGTGGATGCGCCAACATCAAGCGCGACACGATTTTGAACGTTTATATCAAAGGTGCGTAACGCCTTTTCTAACTTGAACCCGCCTCGGCTCACATATTTTTGTTGTTGCTGCACGACCACCTTGGCATCGGAGGGAATACGCTGCCCCGGCTTAATTCTGGAGTTTCCGTTAACAGTCACTGCACCCGTGAGAATGAGCCGTTTCGCCTGTTCCCGACTCTCTACCAAGTCGTGCTCTACCAGAAAGGTATCTATCCGTTTATTGGCTTTCGGCTTTCGGCTTTCGGCTTTCGGCTCTCGGCTATGCGTGGATTGTGTTGCAACAATTGACGTTTTGTCCACCACAATTACCTCCTGCTGACCGCTGACGACTGACGGCTATTGTAGCATTGTCTCTGCTGTGCGGACAACGGCATCGGCATCGCACTGACATAAGGCATAGAGGTGTGAGATATCGCCGTGTTCAACAAATTCATCTGGGATACCGAGGTTTGTGATCTGCACATCTTTGAGACCTGCTGCGGCAAGTGCCTCCAAAACTGCGCTACCGAAGCCGCCCATTATCACGCCGTCCTCAATCGTAATTACCTTACCGATCCGTTCTGCAAGCGGTAGGATCGTCGCAGTGTCCAGTGGTTTGACAAACCGTGCGTTAATAACCGCCGCTGAGATTCCAGAATCGGCTAATGTTTGCGCCGCTTCAAGCGCGGGATAGACGCGGTTGCCGATAGCAATCACGAGTACATCCTCACCCTCTCTAACGATTTCGCTTTTTCCAATTGGTAGCACCTGCGGTTCCGCGGCTATTTTCACACCGATGCCAGTGCCGCGCGGGTAACGGAACGCAATGGGACCGTCTTGGTAAGCTACAGCTGTCTTCACCATAGACTGCAATTCATTTTCATCTTTGGGTGCCATGACGACCATATTTGGAATAGAGCGAAGGAATGCCAAATCGAAAACGCCGTGATGTGTTGGACCATCTGCTCCGACAAGACCACCTCTATCCAATGCGAAAATAACCGGAAGGTTTTGGATACAGATATCGTGTAACACTTGGTCATAACTTCGTTGGAGGAACGTAGAATAGATGGCGGCAACGGGACGCATTCCTTGAGCGGCAAGCCCACCTGCGAACGTAACAGCGCACTGTTCTGCCAAACCGATGTCGAAACATCGGCTCGGAAACGCGTTTGCAAACTTATCAAGCCCTGTACCACCGAGCATCGCTGCCGTCACACCGACGATCCTCGCATCGCGTTTCGCTAATTCAATCAACGTTCGGCTGAATACTTCCGTATAGGCAGGTATTTCAGGTTTCGGTTTCGTTGTCTTTCCTGTTTTCAGATTGAAGGGACCACTGACACTGTAGAATCCGACTGGATCTTCTTCTGCTGGCGTATAGCCGCGACCTTTTTCGGTTACGACATGCAGTAGAATCGGACCGGTGAGACTGCGGATGCCCGTCAAAACCGGTATCAATGCCTCTAAATCGTTACCATCGAGCGGGCCGAAGTAGCGGAATCCGAATTCCTCAAACAGCGTACCCGGTTTCAATGATGCCTCAATCTTCCGTGCTATCTGCTTGGCATCTTCTGAAATCATGTTCATCAACCCCTTCGCGCCAGAGCGGAGGAAGTTGTACTGGGGTGAACTCGTGAGTTTGTGAAAATGTTTAGAGAACGCGCCGACAGTCGCTGAAATCGACATGTTGTTGTCGTTGAGAATGACGGTCATATCGTTTCTAAAGTCCCCAGCGGTGTTCAACGCTTCAAATGCCATTCCACCTGTTAATCCGCCATCTCCGATGACAGCGACGACTTTGTAATGCTCATTGGTGATATCTCTGGCAGTTGCGATACCTAATGCCGCGGCGATGGAAGTGCTGGAGTGTCCTGCACCAAAGACATCATATTCACTCTCGGCTCTGCTGAGGAACCCGCTGATACCATCAGTTTGTCGGAGGGTTGGGAACGATTCCCGCCTTCCCGTGAGCAATTTATGCGGATACGCCTGATGCCCGATGTCCCAGATGAGTTTGTCGCGCGGTGTATCATACACTTTGTGCAATGCTATTGCGAGTTCGACGGTCCCGAAGTTCGGTGCGAAATGTCCTGGATGCTCAGAGAGCACTGCCAATAGATAGGCGCGCATCTCTTCGGCAAGTGTTTTTAGTTCATCGAGTTCAAGTTTTTCCAGATCTGCTGGGGTGTTAATTTTTTCTAAGAACATATTTATAATTTACCTTGCGGTTCGGTTGGGGCGGTTTCATAAATAAAGTGCCGCTCCGTATATCTGAAGAAAGGGAAACTCCCTATCAAAAACCCCTCCGCTACGCTTACGACTACGCGGTTTGGACTGATGTTGATAAAGACTCTTTAACTGAAAACTGATAACTGAAAGTGAGCGTATCGAACGCTCTGATAACTACTAAAAATCTGTTTCGAGAACGTTTTCTACCCGCTGTTCAGCGTTTTCGAGCATCTGCCTGCACGATGAGATTAAGCCGATGCCTTCTTCAAAAAGCTTGAGAGAATCCTCAAGTGGTAGTTCGTTACCTTCTTCGAGTTGTTCAACAATCTGTGTTAGTTTTTTGAGTCTTTCTTCAAATGTCATATTATCTCCATTGGTTAAGAAGTCACTACTATTGGAGAGTCTTCCTTAATCATTTTCCTTATTAACGTCTTGGTGTTTAGACGTAAGTTCCTCAACACGGCATGCCAGATTGCCATCTGCGAGTTGAATCTCAACCCTATCGCCTATCGCTACCTGTTCAGCTGAGGTGAGTACCTTTCCGTCTGTTTTCCGACTGATGCTGTATCCACGCTGCAGTGTGGCTAACGGACTCAGTGCGTTTAAACGTTGCGCAAGTGTGTGAAGATCGCGTTCGCCATGGTTAAGTCGGCGTTTTACAGCGGTCTGACACGTAGTATCTAAAGCATCTACTGTTTGGTGCAGTTGATAGATAGCGTCCTTACGCCGTGTCGGTGAGAGCCGCGTTTCAAAGTCTTGGAGGCGTGTTTTGTGCGCATCAAATTGGTCGTTTATTATTCTCTGCAACCGCGCGTCACACCCCTCTAATTGGGTGAGCAGTTCATCCTGATCTGGCACGATATGTTCGATTGCCGCTGAAGGTGTCGGTGTCCGGTGATCGGCTACCATGTCAGCGATGGTGAAATCTGTTTCATGCCCGACAGCAGATACAACCGGAATCGTGGAAGCGAAAATTGCACGCGCGACGCGTTCTTCGTTAAATGCCCAAAGGTCTTCAAGTGAACCACCGCCGCGACCGACGATTAGTACATCTATGTCGTCTCGCTGGTTCATTGCTTGCAGTGCCTGAGCGATTCCTTCTGCTGCTCCGTCGCCTTGGACAAGCGTCGGGTGTAGCAACACTTCGGCTAACGGATACCGCTTGCGGAGTTGCTGACAGATGTCCTGAAACGCTGCGCCTGTCGCGGATGTCACCACGCCGATTTTTTTCGGGAATTCCGGCAACGGTTTTTTATGATCTGCATTGAACAACCCTTCATCTGCGAGTTGCTGTTTCAATTCTTCAAAGGCTCGTTGCAACGCCCCAATTCCGAGCGGTTCTACCTTGTTGGCGTTAATCTGATACTGTCCTCTGGCGGGATAAAGGTTGAGCCGCCCTTGTACGAGCACTTCCTCCCCGTCCTGCGGCACAAATCGGAGTCCAACAGCACTGCTCCGAAAGATGACAACTTGAATTTGGCTTTTGTCATCCTTGAGTGTGAAATAGATATGCCCAGCACTGGATCGACTGTAATTCGAGATCTGCCCCTGTACCCACACATTTTGCAGGTGTGGCTGTTGTTCTATCAGACTTTTCAGCAGATCCGTTATTTCACTGACACTACGGACAGTTCTTGTTGGCATGGATATTTCTAATTGCATGTCTATTTAACGAAAACCCCGATCGAATGTTTACTATTAGGTTCAAAGTCGTTCTGTTTTCCTGTAGGAAGAATCTCCAAATCCAGAAGAATATAATTTTTTTTCTACGGTTCGCTGATTGCTGACCGCTGACAGCCTTTCTAATACTGATGCTGGAACGGCACGATGCTCATTGCCAGTCCTGTTTGTTCGTTAAGCTCTATTTCAGCACCGCAAAGTTTGACGTTCCTTTTGGCAACCCTGAATCGGGTGGGCATCATCGTCAAGAACCGTTCAAGGACATCGTCGACTCTTGTGCCGATAACTGAGTCGTAGGGTCCACTCATACCGACATCTGTGATATAGGCGGTACCCTGTGGGAGGACGCGTGCGTCCGCCGTCTGAACGTGCGTATGCGTGCCGATCACTGCTCCTATCCTGCCGTCTGCATGCCAGCCCATCGCAATTTTTTCAGATGTTGCTTCTGCATGAAAGTCGAGGAGGATATAGGGTGTCACCGCTTTCACTTCAGGTAAGATCGAATTAAGAGCGTGAAAGGGATTGGTGTAAGGACTCATGAAAATCTGTCCGGCGAGATTGATAACACCGAGTTGCGTTTTCCCATCAGCAGATGCAACAATGGTTACACCGCGTCCTGCGACATCGGTCGGATAATTTGCAGGTCGTATCAGTTGTGGTGTTGTATCTATAAAACGGAAAATCTCTCTATTGTCCCAAACATGGTTTCCAGTTGTAATCGCGGAGGCTCCAGAAGCCAGAAGTTGATCGACGATATCAAACGTTAACCCTTTGCCACCCGCCGCGTTCTCTCCGTTCACAACGATGAAGTCGTATTTGTCTTGATGTTCTTCCAGAAATTGCGTTGTTGCGACTCTGCCCGGATTTCCAACTATATCTCCAATAAACAGTATTTTCATATTTAATGGCTATCGGCTATCGGCTTTCAGCCATCAGCAAAGAGATTTCTGATGAAGTAGAGGTATCTTACTGACTGCTGACTGCTGATAGCTGACTGCTATTCTCCTTCTAACTCCGCGAGTGTAAAAACGGATGCGAACGAACACCCGCTTGCATTAATTTTTGCCGCGCCGCCTGCCTGTCGATCAATGGCGGCTACAACGTGTTCCACCGTGTATCCTTCCGCTCGGATCTGCTCAATGGACGTGCAAACCTGTCCCGCAGTCGTAATTACATCCTCTATAACAACAAGTGTGCTTCCTTGCTTAACGCCACCTTCTATGAGGTTGCACGTGCCGTATGTTTTCGCTTCCTTCCGAACGTAGAAACAGGGAAGTCCTGTTTGCAGTGAGAGTGCTGTTGCGAGCGGGATGCCACCTAATTCTAATCCTGCTAAACCATCGCATTCGGATGGCAGTAATTTCGCCATCTCTTCAGCAATCGCGGTGAGCAGTGTGGGATTGCTCTCGAACCGATATTTGTCCCAATAAAAGTTGCTGATGTTTCCAGAGCGGAGTACGAATTCTCCTGTGAGATACGAGACCACACGCATCTGTTTTGCAAGTTCTGTTTTTGTCAT
>JAPOOP010000334.1 GCA_026713385.1 Candidatus Poribacteria bacterium
CCCCGGGTAGGCGAGGTTTCTAACCTCGCCGGTGCAGAGTGTACAATTAATTCTAAAGTTTACCATAAATGCCCCTAATTTTCGGTTGACAGACATAGTAGCAGGTGCTATCTTTGTGTAGGAGTAATCTCTTAAGAGTAGTAGGCACACGCCGTGTGCCGCAACAGATAACACGCGAAGTATTTAAGTCGAAATAACATTACTTAAGAAACAAGCAGAGGCTACCATGAAAACAGAATTACAAGCGATTCAAGCAGAGGCACTTGAGGCTTTAAAAAGGGTGAAAACGCCAGACGCGCTTGAATCGCTCCGAATCACATATTTTGGGCGCAGAGGAAAACTCACCGATGTCATGAAAGGCATGGGTAAACTCACCAAAGAGGAACGTCCGATAATAGGCAAACTCGCAAATGAGGTGCGCGCCACGGTCACAGAGGCGTTTGAAGCCACGACGCAGGCACTGCATCGTCAGCAACAGGAGCAGCAGCTTGAAGCGGAAGCCGTCGACATCACACTTCCCGGACGGAAACCTGCTTACGGGAAAGCACACCCTATCATGCAAACGTTGGAGCGAATTGAGGCAATTTTCTGCCAAATGGGGTTTGAAGTCGTGACGGGACCCGATGTTGAGACCGAGTATTACAACTTCGATGCGCTGAATACGCCTGCCGATCACCCCGCTCGCGACTTGCACGATACCTTTTACCTAACCGATGGCCATCTTTTACGCACCCATACGTCCCCTGTGCAAATCCGCACGATGGAGAATCAGAAACCGCCAGTCCGAATTATCGTGCCGGGCAAATGCTATCGGGTGGACTACGATGTCTCGCACACCCCGATGTTCCATCAGGTAGAAGGCTTGCTCGTCGATACGCACGCCACTTTTAGTGAACTCAAGGGAATTCTGACCTCCTTTGCCCAGCAAATGTTCGGTGACCAGACGCAGATGCGTTTCCGTCCGCATTTCTTCCCTTTCACGGAACCGAGTGCGGAGATGGATATCTCTTGTACCGTCTGTCAAGGAAAAGGATGTCGGAGTTGTGGGGGCACAGGCTGGGTCGAGATCATGGGGGCTGGGTCTGTTGACCCGGCGGTATTTGAAGCTGTGAACTACGACCCAGATCAGGTTACGGGATTTGCCTTCGGTATGGGGGTGGAACGGCTCGCGAACCTTCAATTCCGCATCCCGGACATGCGCACCCTCTACGAGAACGATCTCCGTTTCCTACGTCAATTCTAAAAGTAGTAGGGGCTCTTGTGGAGGGGTTTGTAACCCCGACGCTCCGTGTGCAGTCAGCAGTCAGGAGAGAGATTCTCTTTCTGAAAGCCGGTAGCTAACTGTTAATAAAAGGTTCCACGCCGAGGATTTTGATGAAACGCTCCTGTTTTACAATTGTTATACTTACTCTTATTCTCCACAACAATTTCGCTGTTTCCGAAGTTAGCAGTGCCGCCCAGCAGGTTCTCGCCACTATAGAATGGATCTCGATTCCCGAAGGCACTTTTCTGATGGGCTCAACCCCCGAAGAAGCAAAAGCCGCCTACGAGGACGCGAAATTGCGGAGTTCCATGCTGGAACAACACACCTTCGACGCTGAGCTGCCACGACACGCAGTCTACTTGAGCACTTACGAAATATCGCGGTATGAAATCACCAATGCGCAGTACCGCGCCTTCATTGAAGCAACGAACCGTCCGACACC
>JAPOOP010000115.1 GCA_026713385.1 Candidatus Poribacteria bacterium
AACTGGATACCCACAAGCAATCATTGGAGACAGAAACTGAGAATTTAAAGAGTCGGCGTGAGCTTGAACAACGGTTGCAAACTTTTCGAGGACTTTTAACACGATTTGAACAGCATTCCGGCGAAATTGAGGAAATTCAGAGCGAACTCAGTGAGCTGACTTCCCGATTAATGGAGAGAGGTATCCTAAAAGACGAACGGTTGCCTGCTCAAACACCTACAGATTTAGATAAACCCAAGTTGAAATCCCAAATTGATCAGGAGCGGAAACGTCTGGACCAACTCAAGCAACAAGAGGCTGTCCGTTTAGATAGGCTTGGCGCGCTCCAGCGAGCCAACAGAGATGCTGCTAAGGTTGAAAGGACGCTCTTGAGTTTAGAACTCGCCTGCGCTGGGGTTGACAAAACCATCGAAACCCTCCAACGTCAGATCCTCAAACCCGCTGAAGAGGAGTTGCATCACTGGCTCGAAAAAATGGAACTCTTCGGACAGACCCGAATTGACCTGCAACGCCAACACTTACTCCCTTCGCTCACGATAGATGGTGTTGATCGGAGTTTGATGTTGCTCAGTGGCAGTGAAAAGATGTTCCTCTATCTCTGCTTTAAAGTTGCCCTTGCCAAGGTATTAGGCAACCCCGGCTTCTTTGTCTTCGACGATCCGACGCTCCACTTAGATGAAGAACGAAAGGCGTTGATGGTGGATTTTATCCGTCAACTCGCCGAAGAACATCAAGTCGTCGTGACGAGTTATGATGAAGATGTCCGTTTAGGGCTTGAAGGTGCGAATCTCATTGAAATGACCAGAGAAGCATAGGTAGATCTGAAGTTGACTTTATTTCCTCCAATAGGATACACTTAATGTTATATCATTTCCACCGATGAGAAAGAAAAATGAAAACATTTGGAACCGAAGGTCCCGTGTTCCCGGAGAAAAATTACATTGTCAGCCGGACCGCTGAACTCACCGACTTTATTGATCGCATTAAACAGGGAAAATACCTTGTTATTTTCGCACCGCGCCAAACCGGCAAAACCACGTTTTTTCAAGCAGCCCTAAACACACTCGTAACTGAGGAGCCAATCTATTTCCCTATATCCCTAAATTTCGAGACCTATGAAGATTGTTCCCCTTCCGATTTTTACGAAAACCTCACCGAAGACATACGCGAGGCAGTCGAGAATATTTTCCAAATGAGTGGTGAGGCACCTCCTGTGGTACTCACGCAATTTTTGGAGAACGCACAGATAACCAGTCATCTCTCGATGAGAAGGTTCTTTAGACAATTTGCGAAGCTGCTTGAAAACAAACGGATTGTTTTTATCATCGACGAGTTCGATGGCATCCCCCAAGGGGCTATAAAAGGATTTCTTCACTCACTACGCCACATCTACCTTTCAAAAAGTTCCCTTCGATGTCCTTACAGCCTCAGTATCGTTGGCATCAAGAGCATCGCCCAACTTGATTACGACCGCTCAGTGTCTCCGTTCAATATTCATGACGAGTTCGCAGTGTCCAATTTCACCCTTGAACAGGTGCGTGAACTTCTTGGGCAATATACAGACGAAGTTGGACAAACCTTCGCCCCTGAAGTTATCGAAAATCTCCACAGACAGACTGCTGGACAACCCTTTCTCGTCAACCGATGCGCCCAAATTCTCACAACAGAAATGGATATCCCAAAGACCGAGCCGATCACGATGGGGCACTTCTCAAATGCACACACGCGGCTCCTTCGTGAACAGAATCGCAATATTCAGCACCTGCTGACGAATATCCGCAGAGACCCGCGCTTCGAGAGAATCCTGATGCAGATCACCTCTTACGATGAAGGTGTGGCTTTTAACTTGGACACTGAAATTATCAGCGAACTCGTTACGTATGGTGTGATTGAGGAAGATACCCGGGGTGTATGTAAGATTGTTAACCCAATCTATCAGTTCCGTATTATGCAGGCATTCAAGCAACCCATTAACGGCTTAGAGCGGGAATACCTTCCGGAAGACACCCGCGCCGGCTTCCGCGATTATCTTACGCCTGATGGAGACATCCACATGCAATCCCTCTTGGACAACTTCAAGGATTTTATCGCCCGCGCGGGTTTCAGAATATTGCAAATCCCAGATACACCGCACGAATATGTCGGACAGTATCTCCTCTTCGCCTATCTTGACCAGTTCGTTCGTCTTGTCGGTGGAAACATGTCTCTTGAGGTCCAAACCGGGCGCGGCAGGATAGATCTGCTCATTCTCCATAAAGCGCGCAAGTATGTTGTTGAAACAAAAATTTGGGAGGGCGACCTGCTCTATGAAGCGGGGAAAAAGCAACTCGCGAAGTATCTCAGCATAGAAAATGCGGAAGAAGGCTATTATGTGGTCTTCGATCATCGTAAAAATCCCGAATCTCGGGTAGAAACGCAAACATTGCAGGATTTAACGATTCGGAGTTATGTCATTCCTGTGGTGCAAGAACGTCCTTCCACTCCTGCTGCTCAAGTGTAAATCCGGCTTAGTAATTAAATGGGAGTTCGATCATATCGAAGAACGAATAGCCACCTAAAACCGTTCAAGGTAAATATCCCCGTTATCTTGTTGTGTGTTGCTCCAGACAACAATCCATTTTCCCTCTCCAACGGTTACCACAAACGGCGGATAATGTTTCCCCTCACTCGTAGAAATAGCGATCCCATTCTCTTCCCATAAGGGTTTGCCATCTAAATCAATTTGCTGACGATAAATAGCATCGCTACTCTCTTCACCGAAATCCTCTCGATAATCTAACCATACTACAGAGAAACGATTTTCGGCAGTTCGGACGATGGAAGGTTTATCCTGATGTCCACCGGCTGTGCAAAGTGGGATACCATCTTTCTTCCAAACCAGAGTGCCATCGGCACGGATGCGCTGCATATATAAGTCGGAATAGACATCGCGTTCGTCTCGCCAAACGACGATGAAACCGCCTTCTCCGTCGCTCACAACCGAGGCATGTTTCTGGATACCCGGTGCAGTACAGAGCGCGATCCCCGTGTCCTTCCACAATTTGCTGCCGTCAGGAGCAACCCGCTGTGCATAGAGTTGATCATTGATAAAATTTTCGTAAACCTGCCACAAGACGATAAATCCACCTTCACCGTCAGCAATCACCCTCGGTTCGCCTTGCGTCCCATCTGCTGGCGAAATGAGGCGCGGCGCGTCCCACAGCGGTTTCGCGTCTAAGCTCAGT
>JAPOOP010000113.1 GCA_026713385.1 Candidatus Poribacteria bacterium
ATAAGGAGAAAATATGAGACGAAGTTTATTTTTGACTGTTTTGCTTGCCGTATATGTTGCGGTACCGGTCGTCTACGATGCAAGTTCCGCCGAAGAGATTCGGGTATGGGGCGGTAAATTGGAAGATTTTAAAGATTCCGATGGTCGTATCTGGCACGGTGGACAGAACGAGAAAAAAGAATGGGGTGGATGGGTTGAAAAACTGCCTCGTACAGCAGAAGTCCTAAACCTTACGAAAGATGCCGAAAAACTGGCAAAAGCGGAAGGGTACGATAAAGAACTCTTCTATGCTGTGAGTTGGGCACAGTTTCCTGATGTCGTCAAGGTCGATCTGAATACCGGTAAAGGCATGTTCACTGTTACCTATCTCGTCGGCGAGCATTGGTCTCCGAACAATCGCGGTTTCGATATTATCATTGAAGACGAGATTGTTGAAGAAGAGTATGTGACACCCGGTAATAACGAGATAGATATTATACGATACGAAGGCATTGAGGTTAAAGACAAGGTCATGAGTCTTGAATTTGCTGGCAATCCGAAGACCGGTGCTGGAGATCTCAATGCTATGTTTAGCGGGATAGAAGTCATTCCCGCATTAGCCGTTGACCCGCAGCAGAAACTTGCTACAACATGGGGTGTTCTGAAAGGGGAACGGAATTAACACATAGATGGAGGTATTTCGATGAGATCATTAAGTGTTTTGATGGCTATCGTTTTTCTGGCTCTCTTCGCCGTACCGACGGTGCTACCAGCCGAGGAGTTCCGAGTATGGGGAGGCAAGACAGATGACTTCACCGATTCACAGGGGCGTGTCTGGAACGGCGCGCAGCAGACGGACCAAGCGTGGGGTGGATGGATTGAAAAAGAGCCACGCATCGCTGAAGTCCAGACGTTGACAGCGGATGCCATAGCACAAGCGGAAGCCGCTGGTTACGATGTAGAATTATTCTATGCTGTCAGTTGGGCACAGTTCCCTGACACGGTTAAGTATCAGTTTAAGACTGGCAACGGCGTTTTTGACGTGACTTATCTCGTCGGCGAACACTGGTCTCCGAACAACCGCGGTTACGATATTTTCATTGAAGCGGAGAACGTTGAACCGCTCTATGTGACACCAGGCAATAATGAGATTGACATCAAAACGTATTCGGGAATTGAAGTCAGCGACGGTACCCTTGATTTCGACTTTGCAGGAAATGCGGAGACTGGGGCAGGGGACTTGAACGCAATGTTCAGCGCCTTAGAGGTCGTGCCATCTGTGAGCACTGCTGTAGATCCGAAGGCGAAACTTACGACAACATGGGGTTCGCTGAAAGACAGCCATCAGTAAAGAATACACCGAAATTAAAATGCCCGCGGTATTTTCGTTACCGTGGGCATTTTTTTGTACGAGGAAATATCATATCTTAGGGGTCGTCAAATCACCGCTCAGGATTGTGGGGCACCAGAATTTTTCAATATATTCAATGATGAGTTGTGTACCTGCTTCGTGGCTAACGTAAGGTGGCTTGAACGGGTTGTACATCGCATCGGTGAGATCGCGTGCGAGGACGGCGTTGAAGCCCCAACGCACCATCTGTTTAATGGCGAAGGAACGTCCGAGGACACACATATTGGTGTGAACGCCCATGAAGATAATATTCTTAATACCTTTGTGATCCAGCAGGTTGTATACCTCCTGCCCGTTGTCGCTGATGGCATCTATATCCGCAATTTCAATGACTGCGTGCTGACGGTGCCATGCCTTGTAGCCATCGGTTTCCCCAGTATCTGACCCCCCATCGGAGGCATCAACGGGTAAGGGTGGATCGGGGAGTTCGCGTTCGGCGGGTGGCTCGGCGTGCGGCAGTTCTAAGATCCCACGGCGTGCGGGGTGTGCCTCATAGAAGTCCATCGTGTCAGACGGGGCATGGATAATCTGTATACCGTGTTCTCGTGCCCGACCGAGTACGATGTTCATCCGAGGTGCCATCACGTTCACACGTTCCGTTGCTCCCCATGACCAGTGTTCGTTCCACATATCAACGACAACGATGGCGGTTTCAGCGGTGTTCCAATTGACTTCTTCTTCAATGACACGCCAACCATTTCTGCCGACCGTCCGTGCTTCCTGGCGGCGTGTTGAGAGCGATAGGTTCGTCGTCGCTGAAAAGGTTTGACTTAATAGGTTAAACAGCATAACTTTCGACTCCTTTTCGGAAAACGTAAGCGTCTTTGTAACGTCCGTAGTAGTTTTTTCGGGTACCACAAATGCGGAATCCAAACTGTCGATAGAGATAT
Organism: Candidatus Poribacteria bacterium; assembly: GCA_026713385.1. GTDB lineage: Bacteria > Poribacteria > WGA-4E > WGA-4E > WGA-3G > WGA-3G. The sequence continues at coordinate 2,281 of JAPOOP010000113.1, forward strand.
TGTGCAGGTAGATTGCTGACGGCGACTTCCAAGAAAACTTCGCGTCCATCATGTGCCTGTATCATTTCTAAGGCTGAAGTGAGCAGGTATTTGCCGATACCCTGTCGCCGATAGGCAGCCGGCACCGCGAGATTCAGGATGTGCGCATCTTCATAGAGAATGCTGAACACAATGTAGCCGACGATGATATGCTCGCGCCGTGCCACGTAAAAATGTTCGTACGACCGGGGTCGCTTCAGAGATAACGTGTAGTAGATTTCGCTCCATGGATCCTCAAAGCACTCGTTTTCTATTTTCATTACCTCCTGTAGATCGCACGAGCGCATCGGTTCAAAGGTGACGTTTGGAAGCGGGTTTTGGGTTATCATCTGTGTCAATGGATGTAGGAAAACCGAGGAGAATTATAGTTAGCACGGCTCTTATCAAGATACCAAAGTATAGCACGAGACGGAATTTAATGTCAATTTAGACAGTTTTTAGTTATCAGCAATCAGCGGTCAGGGAGCGAGGTTAGAAACCGCGCCAGCAGCGATGGAGTCCTCACATCCACCCCTATCGTCCACACTTTCAGAGTATTCAGAGTAAAAGTGAAAAAATTTATATGTCAAGGAAAGGCTCTAAGCCTATGGATTGACTGGGTTCTTTGAGTTTTTACAGAAGATCTTTAAGAGATTTACTCTGAAATTTTATGCGCAAAGTAGCATATCAATTCCGTGCGTTTTTCGGTGTTGCTTTTTTTCAAGAGGTCTGCTATAATTCACTTATCTGGAATTTGCTCAGAAAAAGGAGCGTATTATGAAAGACTTTGGTTTTACAGGCGGGCGTCCGGATCCGTATACATTCCCGACGGAAGGGTTAATCGCAGCGAGTGAAAAGGCTCTCCGTAAGCTGGGTGGCGATCTGGTTAACTATCCGGGCGAATCAGGCTATCAGGGATTGCGGGAACTGGCATCAATGCGGTTTGAAAGACGCGAAGGTGTCCCGTTGCCGATTGATAACATCTCAATTACCTCAGGTTCTATGCAGGCACTGGAATTGGTGCTCGGAACGTTGATTAACCCCGGCGATACAGTGCTAACAGAGGAATATACTTACAGCGGCACTTTGGGTATCATGCGGCATTTCAAGGCGAATATCGTGGGTGTGCCGATGGACTATACTGATGGTATGAATATGGATGCGCTGGAGGCGAAACTCGCGGAACTCAAACGTCAGAATATCCGCCCATCGTTCATCTATACGACATCGAACCATCAGAATCCGACAGGTGCGATTCTCTCACTTGAACGTCGTCATCGGATGTTAGCCTTGGCAGAAGAATATGATACACTCATCGTTGAAGATGACTGCTACGGCGATATTGACTTCACATCAACACCGACACCAGCTTCACTTTTTAAGTTGGATACCTCCAATCGCGTGATTTTCATCGCAACTTTCTCCAAGATTTTAGGAGCAGGTGTTCGACAAGGGTATTTTGTGGCGAGAGAGCCTTATTGGGGACAAATTCACCAGAACCGCTGGGACGGCGGGACGAGCGCGTTGGCGAGTGCGATTGTTGCTGAATTCTTCATGGAGCACTTAGAAACGCATCTTGTGAAGACGAACGCGGCTGTGGGTGCGAAATGCCGCGCAGTGGTAGAGACGCTTGAGAAACACGTCAGTGATCTCTGCACATGGACGCGACCTCGCGGTGGACTCTTCCTCTGGATAGATCTGCCGGAGACCACAGATCTCAACAAGTTACAGGAACTTGCCTCGGCAAAAGGGGTCGGATATAGCAACGGAAGTGCTTTCCATTATGCGAACGAATCCGTAAAGGCGATCCGACTGGCGTATGCTTACTGCCACGTGGATGATATTCCTGAAGGGATTACTTATTTGTGCGAAGCGATTCGCGCGGCGCAAGTGACCTCAGCGGATGTTGCGGCAGGGGATTAGGAAAATAGCTGTCAGCAATCAGCGGTCAGTAAGTGTCCGGATTCGGAGATCCCTCCTACAAGAGGGTGGGCGTGGAATTAGAGAGAAGTTTAAAAATTCTCATATCTGTGTCATCCGCGATCCAGATAAAAACGTTACAAGTCTACCAGAGACCTTATCGTGTGCGCCGATGGTTAGGTCAGTCGATTGCTGACAGTCGATTGCCAGTATTGGAAAGGAGCCGATTTTTTGCGTAATATTATCCTCATCTCGTTAGATACGCTACGGGCATCAAGCATGAGTTGTTACGGGTACCGCAACCTGACAACACCACACCTCGATGCCCTCGCAGAAAAGGGAACGCTTTTTGAGAAGTGTATCAGCCCACATATTCCGACACACCCTGCCCATACCACGATGTTCACGGGCAAGGATGTTTTGTCTCACCAAATTATTACACAGGGTGGGACGCTTAACTTGGCAACAGATATAAAGACGGCTCCTGAACTGCTGAGTGAGGCGGGTTACTTCACCGTTGCTGCGGACAATTTGGGACGCTGGTTTCAGCGGGGTTTCCCTGAAACGCAGTATCGTGGTTACCAATGGGAAACGGGTTACCGCAATGCTCGGAAGGCGGAGGCGGTTAACGAAACGGCAATTGAACTTCTGGACATCGCACAGGCGCAGGATAAACCTTGGTTCGCTTTTCTTCACTATTGGGATCCACACACGCCGTATCTTCCTCCATTGCCGTTTGAACGGATGTTTTATAGCGGGGACGAATGCGACCCGAACAACCGAAGCATGGATGCGGTTTACGCATGTGACCCTTTTACGGACTATTTCCGGCAGTGGATGTGCACGCCAGACCCATCGGATCCTGACAACATCGCGAAGAAACGACTTTGGACGGACAGACGGTATGTGAACGCGCAATACGATGCCTCAATCGCTTATATGGATGCGTGCCTGGCACAGTTGTTCCGATATTTGGACGATTGCGGACAACTTGAGGAGACGCTCCTGATTATTACCGCCGATCACGGTGAGGAACTCGATGAACACGAACTCTGGTATGATCATCATGGGCTTTACGAGACCAACTGCCATGTGCCGTTAATCGTTCACTGTCCGGCACTTATTTCCGAAGGACAACGGCTTGACGGTCTTGTCCGTCTCACTGACATTGCCCCGACAATCCTTGATTATGCAGGATTGACGGCAGTGGCGGCGCGTGAAAAGATGGAGGGCAAAACCTTACGTGTCTTGATGGAAAACAGTTCACATGATGGAACGACGGAGGCGGTCTATCTCACGGAGTGCGGATGGATGAAAAAGCGTGGGTGGCAAACGCAGAAGTGGAAATTGATTGTTGAAACCGGTGGAACACCTGCCGTTTACGGGACACCGGACTTGGAACTCTACGATCTTGAAGAGGATCCCGATGAAGTCTATAATCTGGCTGAAGAGGCAGATGATATCGTTGCGCGTTTGAGAGCAGATATGGAGGCTTTTCTGCAACGCCGACTTGCCGAAACAGGTCTACCGGACCCGACGATTGAACAGGATATTACCATGCGGCGCATTGGTGATACGTCTAAGGCAGTGCCGCTTTAAAGAGGAATACTGTGAAACATAGATGTAAATTGTGTCTTATTGTTCCAATTTTCAATAGCGTGATACGAACGCGAGCGGTGTTTGCGTTGCTCGTGTTGCTTTTTGTTGCCAACGGTTGCGCGGCGTTAGAAGAGGCACAACGACGGCGCGAGAAGCGGATACTCGAAGAGCGCGATGCCACTTCGCTCATGCTGAGACCGTCGAAAGCGAAGATTCTTCCGATTAGACCGGACGCACTCTTCGGTGAAAGCGATCACTATACCCTCACATTTGCTGACGATTTGCGAGCACTCGAAGAATTTGACGAAGCAGCAGAACGGAAGGAATTCATAGAAAGCGCGCTCGGTTATATGGAAAGTCTTTACGATGCGATGGATCGGCTCTTCGGTTTTAAGCCGGAGCATAAGATACACGTGACACTGCATCACCTCTATAGAGGCACGAATCTCGCGGCGTTTACGCGCACCGACTATCGTTCAGGTATTCAGGACGGACGGTATGTGAAGGTGGTTAACGGCATTCAGATGGATTTCCCACTACAGATGTATGAAAAACACGGTGTGCGCGTCCATGAGTTGACCCATGCCTTTACGAATATCTATTTTCTCCCGGTCTGGTTCTCAGAAGGCATTGCTGTCCTGATTCAGACGGAATATGCGAAAGGTGGCACGCACCCGAAGTTTGATAGCCTTGAAAGGTATCTGGAAGTCGATCTTGATGGCGTGAATCAATTGGAGGACTGGGGCGGACATACGGAAAACAATCCACTGACGCATTGGCGGTATAGATACGCCTATACGCTTGTTGCTGAGTTGTGGGAGCGATACGGCACAGATTTTTACATCAGGGTTTTTAGGTTGATGGAAGCGGATGGTTTGCATCAAAAACTGGTGGGGACTATGAAGACGAGTTTTTTGGTTTACTATTTCAGTGAAGCGGCGGGGGAGGATCTGGTGCCGTTCTTTAGGAAACTGCATTTCAAGGTGCGTAAATTGACGAAAGAGGACATTCTGAATCAGATTGAAGCGAATAGGGTAGGTCGGAGATGACGCACTTTATAGGAAATCGAACCTCGTGAAGAGGCAGAGTTAGAACCCCGCCAGCGAAAAACGGTGTTTTGTAGCGTACGTCGGAGGCGATAATGCGTGTTAAATTCAAATCATGTAGGGTGCGCGTATTCGCGTTATTAGGGTTAATGTACCTATGCTCTGGTTGCAACCTCGGTCAGAACTGGAGTGAGAACTATGCACTCCTGCCGGGTGTAACCGCCAGCGATCCGGCATTCATTGATGGAAAGAGTGAGACTATCGGTGAATCCCAACGTAAAAAGGGGTCGGGCAGTGTTGTAACCGACCTTGATATTCCATCAGAGGCGATCGTTCACTTGCCGGAGAAGAAGTCCCTCTATCGGATTGTGATTCACTCCACGAATTTGGAAGAATTCGAGCTGATGGCGTTCAACTCGCGTGGAGAATGGGACAAAATTTATGACAAGCGGAGTAATAAGGATCCGATCATCGATATCCGCCTCAATAAAATGGTTACGACAACGGGCATTAAATTGGTTGTGCATCGGACGACCGAGGATGCCGCTCGGAGACGGCAGAACGTCCAAATACGGCGCGAAAATGTGGAAATTACGGAGGGACAGGTGCGGCGTGGACGCTACCGCTACCATATAACAGGACCAACCACGGCACTCGCGAAGATTGCGGAGGTTGAACTGTACGGCTATACTGATTAGTCATCAGCGGTCGGAAGAATGGTGCTCAGTCGTCAGCGGTTAATTTCCATCAGTTTTGTCGGGTTTCGCTATGATCCATCCATCGTAAGGGGACATCGGAAAGTGGAAGCGAACGTATAAACGAGATGGAACTTTGTCTCTCACTGCTCAACCCAACCTACCTTGATTATCTTAAGGATTCATGCAGTCCACTCGGCTTCAACAGCACTTAGATCGATACCTTGGCATCCCGCTTTGTGTCCTGCTACGTCTATTTTCTAAGCAGGCACCGACAACACCTACCCCGAAAAAGATTCTTTTCATCCAACTCTCTGCTTTGGGCGACACCATTTTGGCGATTCCCACTATTCGGTCGATACGACGCGCCTTTCCCAATACCGAAGTCACGATGTTAGCGTCACCGACGAACCTAAATTATTTAGCGGAGTGTCCTTATATTGACAGATGTATCCCATTCCATAAACCGGGGAACCGCTTGATTTCGCGGCTACGCCGTGAAAGATTTGATTGGGCAATCGACTTAGAGCATTGGCCCCGATTGAGTGCATTGCTCGCTTACGCGACCGGTGCGCCGATGCGAGTCGGGTTTTCGACGAAAGGGCAGCATCGTCATTTTCTCTTCACAGAAACGGTGCCG
>JAPOOP010000700.1 GCA_026713385.1 Candidatus Poribacteria bacterium
GCATACTGATGGAAACCGAAAGGTGGCATAGTTTCCACCGTCCTGAAAGTCGACAGCCAAATTGTCCAGATTCGGAGATCCGTCCTATAGGAGAACTCAATGCACCTCCAGTATCAGATTTTTTCCTTGATTTAAATAGCAGTATGCGTTTACAATTAAGAGTCCAGCACAGTATCAACTTATTTAATATTTCATATAGGTGCGGAATTTGCCAGATGAAAAACGTTTTGCAGAAGACAATCCCCGATAAACTTGTCGTGCTTACCTTTGACGACGGGTGCAAATCACAGGCGACTTTCGCCGCTCCGATCCTCAAGGCTTACGGCTTCGGGGCAACCTTCTATATCACCGAAGGACTCAACTTTCTCACCAATAAAGAAGCCTATATGACGTGGGAAGAGGTCAGAGGACTGCACGACAATGGTTTCGAGATTGGGAATCACACTCGTCATCACCGAAACGTCACACAGCAACACGCTGAGGAACTCAGTGCTGATTTGGCACATATTGACGCACGTTGCGAGACTTACGGGATTTCAAAGCCGACAACATTCTGTTATCCGGGTTATAGCCACGGCGAAGCGGCAGTCCAATTGCTCGCTGAACACGGCTTTCATTTTGCTCGACGCGGTGTTGCTCCAGAGTTCCCTTACAGCGGAGAAGGTGAGCGCGGACCTGCTTACAATCCAACCCTACATCATCCGCTCTTGATTCCAACAACCGGTGCCTCCGGTCCCAATTGGAACTTTGATGACTTCACGTGGGCACTCACCCAAGCAACAGATGGAAATATCACGATCCTTACGTTCCACGGTGTGCCGGATATCGAGCATTCATGGGTTCACACAGAACCGGAACAATTTGAAGCGTATATGGCACATCTCTACGAAAACGATTACAAAGTCATCGCGCTCCGAGACCTCGCCGATTACGTGGATCCACATTCTCTGTGAGGGTTACACACAATGTTAGAGTATGGATCAAAAATATTGACACAATTTTGTTCAATATTTTTGATATAAAAATGATACGCTGGTTAAAAATATGCAACATACTTCTATTACAATTTTAATCAAATTGGAGATGCAGAAGAGGTGATGAGAATCCAGGAAGTAATTAAACTGCGACAATCGAACGATAAGACTTTGAACGTTTCGTCAAATATATTCAGATAATACATACAGATGGAGATAAAAGAGACAGTAGGTTTGTGTTGTAAGCGTGCCTGCTCACTTTAGTAAACTATGCTTAGAGAATTTACGAATAGTCTAACCCGATGGGATACTTTACTGTTTAACCGTATTTTTGGTTGGGGTGATAGAAGAGTCCTGAGTCGCTCATTTCGCATTATCTCCTGGAGTGCTAACGGGTGCTTTTATCCGCTTCTCGGGTTCTATGTGTATCTGGCATTTAGTCCCGCCGTTAGCAAATCATTTCTTCTGTCAGCACTACTCGCATTCCCACTTGAGAGGCTGCTATATCACCTTCTTAAACAGTCAATGAAACGCGACCGACCTTGTGAAGGAATTGTGGACGTTCAATTTCGAGTTCGCCCTCCCGACCAGTTTAGCTTCCCATCAGGCCACACTGCCTCGGCTTTTCTGATGATGACACTGTTGACAAACTTCTTTCCAGTTTTACAAATTCCAACACTTCTCTGGGCAAGTACGGTTGGTATTGCACGTGTATATCTTGGGGTCCATTATCCTACTGATGTTCTGGCAGGCGCGATTCTCGGAATCTTTACAGCCCGAATTGGAATATGGTTCATCGTGTAACGCTAAAATCTTATATTTTCGGAAGGTCATACACACCCCGCCGTCCCTTTACAATCTCACCTCTGTTTGCAAGCCTCACGAGTTCATGGTTTATCGCTTTTGGGTTTTCCTCAATAGCGGCAACCACGAGGCATTCACTTCTTAAAGCAATTTCTCATAATGTTAATTCCCAAGGAGACGGCTCTTTTGCCTACCTATATGAATCCGTTAAAGCAAGCAATTTTGGCTCTCGCGGAGGATTCATGCGAAGTTGTGTTTACCATTTTTTTAGATTATGCGAGATTTTTACGAAAAAGAGGTATCTTTAAAATGTAGATACGTGGTAATCTAAATCTAACCACCCAGTGATACTTGTTCGGTTAACACGTTATTGTCCTGCAAGTCGTTCTTTTTTCAACGCGGAATGCTTTTTTTCCTTGACTAATGTTGGTTGAGAAAAACTTCCGGAAAGGGAGTCGTGGCTATGCGAAAACTCAAAATTGGTGTTATAGATCTTGTTGCTAAAGGACCGACGCGAAATCTGTGGGCACGGACGATGCATGCGAATCTGGCAAGCATCATGCCTCAAACTATTGCCGTATGGTGTGAAGAAGAGGGACATGATGTCACCTTCGTCTGCTATACGGGTCTTGAAAATCCCATTGAGGAATTCCCCGAAACGCTGGATCTCGTTGTTATAGGGACGTTCTCACAGGGAGCACAACTGGCATACGCGTTGAGCAATCTCTTTCGATCCAGAGGCGCAGTCACTGTACTTGGGGGGCCTCATGCCCGGTGCTACCCTCAAGATGCGCAGAAGTATTTCGATTACGTTCTGGGTTTTACGGACAGGAACACCATCCGGGACCTTTTGCAAGACTGTTCACCGCACCGACCTATGGGTGTTCACCTCTCAGCAAATGGGCAGCCGATGACACTCCCCAGCGTGCAGGAGCGTTGGAAATTCATAGAACTCAGCCACCGCAAAGCCCCCTGGATTAAAGTGGTTCCGATGCTCGGCAGCATGGGGTGTCCATACACCTGTAGTTTTTGTATTGATTCGGTTGTTCCCTATCAACCTCTGGAATTTGATGTTATGAAGGCAGATTTGCGTTTCCTTTTAGGGAAGTTTAAACGCCCGATTGTCGGTTGGCACGATCCCAACTTCGGTATCCGATTCGATGACTACCTGTCTGCAATCGAAGATGCGGTTCCACCAGGCAGTGTTGATTTCATTGCTGAAAGTAGCCTGGCACTCCTCTCGGAACCGCATATGGAACGGCTGCAGCGGAACGGATTTAAGGTGCTGTTGCCCGGAATTGAGTCGTGGCAGGACTTCGGTAACAAATCAAAGACGGGGCGGCATCAGGGGGTTGATAAAGTTCGAGAGGTTTCGGAGCAGGTTAACATGATTCTGAGGTACGTTCCTTACGTTCAAACCAACTTCATATTTGGACTTGATATTGATGGAGGAACAGAGCCGTTTGAACTCACAAAACGCTTCTTGGAGATGACCCCTGGTGCGTATCCTGCGTATTTGCTGCTGACCTCATATGGACAGGCAGCACCTCTGAACCTTGAATATCAACGCGCGGGCCGAGTTCTCCCGTTTCCGTTCTATTTCCTTGACAGTAAGCGCGGGATGAATATCAAACCGAAAAACTATGCGTGGGATGAGTTTTACGATAACGTCATTGATCTGATTGGGCACAATATCTCATGGAGGAACCTCATTAGCAGCTATAAGGCGATTGATGCCTTTATCCCGCGATGGGTGAACGTTATCCGGGTCCTGCCATGGTTCGAGCAACTCAAGTACTACCGCGAAATACGCCGACGGCTTGATGAAGATCCTCAGTTCCGACCTTTCTTTAACGGAGAGACGACGGAAATTCCACAGTTCTATGTGGAGCGGATACGGAAGAGTTTGGGGGCTTTATGGGAGTGGCTTCCGGAGGGAGCATTGTATCATGACCCGAACGCCTATCTCAAGTCAGAGGAGAATTCGTTAACGCAGTTGGAGAACTCGTCTTGAACGACGATGACACGTTTGATAAGGTGGATACTTTTCTGGTAAATCCTGCCATGGGGCATCTATCCGCAGGACCCAGAGGATACTATTCAGGACTTCCCGATTCCTACGCCACCCTCTCCCTATACTGTGAGGTGGTTTTTGGTCGTCTGTGATCGGCTGTCAGCAGGCGAGGTTAGATACCTCGCCTACTAATTTTAATCCACGTTTTCGCTAATAAGGTGTGTTGTTTGTTGTCAGGGCACACCAACGCGAAGCGAACAGGTGATTGAAGAGTGCGTTCTGCGCTTCGGAGGTCTGAATCTGCTTCAGTGCCAAGGCGGCGTGGAAACGGACATATCGGTTCTCATCTTCCAGTTGCGCGACAAGTGTCGGGATCGCCGGTTCAGCGAGCGTTCCCAATTTCGCTAAAGAACGAGCTGCGTTATCACGCACCCAATAATGCTCATCCTGCAATCGGGTTGTTAATACCTGTACCGTCTCGGATAAATCCATGTTTTCAGAAACCTGTTGTCCGATGAGTCCCAACCCTTCTGTGGCGTTTCGTCGGACCAAATCGTGGGGATCTTGTGCGGCATGTGTTAGCGCAGGTATCGCTTCCTGTGCGGCTTTTCCCATATCCGCTAAGGCAAACGCCGCGCTTGCCCGCACGGAATCATCTGTCTCCTGCAAGGCATCAATAAGCGTCGGAACAGCGGGAGTACCGGTGAGGCTCAATGCGTATCCCGCATATTCGCGGAGAGCATCAGATCGACTATACAACGCTTGCTTCAAGATAGGCACGGCTGCGGCACCAATCCGCCCTAACCGATACGCGGCATTTAGTCTATTTCTTTCATTATCGCTATCCAAGGTTTCGATGAGGGTATCCACCTCAGTGTGCGAGACACCGTTTGTATCTCCATTCTGTTTCCCATAAGACCAGTCCCACAGGGACTCCCATAGTTCTGGATGCTCAGATGTATCCCCGTTGCCGAGAGTATGCCAGTCAGCGGTATCGCTCTTCCATGCGGGTGTTTGTGGCTCATCGAGTCTGATAAAGAGGAACTTCAACATGTAGCGCTTCTTGTCACTGCTATTTGGCATTGCGCGGTGCCACAAGTCGTAGTGGACAATCGTTACAGTGCCCGCTTCGCCAGTGAGTGCGAGATCTGGCTGTTCATGAGCACTTTCACCGGTCTCATAGTACTGTGAGCCGGGTAACACGGCAGTGGGTCCCATATCTTCGGTGACATCCTGCGGATAATAGAACGCCATCGTCCAACGACATCGGTGGCGTCGGATCTGCTCGTCCCCTTCATAACTATCTTTATGAAAATTCTGACCTTCACTCCCTTGTTGGTTGAAATGGCAGTATCGGTGCGAGTGCATCGCATAGTTTTCACCGAGTACGCCCTGCATGGCACCGTGAACCGCTGGCTGATCGAAGACCTCTTGAATTTCAGGGATGAGGGGTAGGACATTGTTGCCCAAATTACCCGTTCCTTCAAACATTTCGTCGAGTTGTTGGTAAACGTTCTCGTGAAAACTCGGTGGGAAATCGACCTTTACCTTGATGTACCCGTTGATGATGAAATCCCGCATCTCTTCATCGGTGAGTTTTAGTGCATGGTTGCTCATTTTGTGCGTCCTCCTCTATTTCTTGCGGCAAGTATAACAGAAATCGATCGTGGAAGTCAAATTTCATTAGGAGTATTCAGGTATCAATTGTCAGAATTTAGAAGAGCATCACTTCTTCACGGCACCAAATGTAACGCCGCGTAGGAGATGACTCCGCATCAGGAAGGTGAAAACAGCAACGGGCAGAAGAAAAACAAAGGTTCCGGCGGCGATTTTTCCCCAATCCATACCGGTGGAGCCGGTCGCACTTGTAATCGAAGGAGGTGCCGTCACGGCTTTGCCGCCGACTTCTGTGAGGACTAAGGCAAACGCGAACTCGTTCCACGCTGTAATGAGGCAGAACACAGCAGTCGCAGCAATGCCTGTGACAGATTGCGGTAAAATTACCTTTAGGAAGGTTTGGAACCGAGAGTAGCCATCAACGAGCGCGGCATCCTCATACTCCTTTGGTATTTCGTCAATGAACCCCTTCATGAGCCACACCGCAAACGAAACATTAAAGGTGGTATAAAGCAAAATCAGTCCAAAGTGTGTGTCTCGCAACCCAAGTGCACTGTACATCAGATAGATTGGGATGACAACGACGACAGGCGGGAGCATCCGTGTGCTAAGGATAAAAAAGAGTAGATCGTCCTTTCCAGCGATGTCAAATCGAGAGAAAGCGTAAGCCGCAAGTGTTCCAAGTCCCACAGCAAGAATCGTGCTGCCGCCACCGATGATAATGCTATTGAGCAGTTGGTAAAAATACTTGGACCCACCGTTTGCCAAGGCAGCGCAGATCGCTACTGTTCCGAAAATAGTTGGCAACACAAAGGTGAGTCGCTGTTTTTTTAAAGTTTGCGATGTCAGTCCTCCAGTTTTTCTCCATGGGGCAATCAGGAGATACGCAATAATTGTACAGACGATGAGGAGCAGAAAGTTGAGACGGGCATCCGTTTGGAGGCGACTCTGCATCGGCGGCAGACTCAGAAAACTATAGAGACACGTTAAAACGAAAACACTGTTCCAGATTAAGCCGATATTTCGGAGTGATAAGGCACGGGACAACCTCACATTAAATAGCGAGAAGAAACCGAACAGCAGTAATCCGACAAACACCTCCGCTAAAAACAGGTATGTCACATCTGGTACACCTTCTGAAGGCATCAACTTCTGATAGTTCTCTAACGATATATCAAAAACAAACTTCGGAAGTTTTGTGGTAATATCTGCCAGTGTCTTTAGAGATGTCACCAAAATCCAGTAAATCGGGGTGATATAAACAATCACAGCCAGAGCAACAAACGCCAATATGAGGTAGTGGACAAAGTTTTTTCTGCTCCGCATTAGGTCTCCTGTGTCTCTTCTCCTTTGACGCGATTAAGGTACTTTACGTAGATATTGCTCAGGGCAACGATAATAATGAGCAGAATATACGCCATCGCGCACGCTTTACCGGTATTGTAGTTCCGAAAAGCGAGTTTATAGAGGTTCATTGATACGGTTTCTGTGGCAGTGCCAGGTCCACCCTCACGCGTAAGCACATAGACGATGTCAAACATCTTGAAGGCATCCATTGTCCTGAACAGAAGGGCAATCAGTAAAAGCGGGGATACTAATGGGAGGGTAATACATCGAAACTTGAACCAAGCGGAGGCTCTATCGACATCAGCGGCTTCGTAGAGAGACTTCGGCACTGCACTGAGTCCTGCCAAGGCGATCAACATCATGAATGGCGACCACATCCATGTATCTACAATAACAACGGCTAACATCGCTACCTTTGGATTGGTCGTCCAGCCGATAGGCGACTTTAAAAAGGGACTGAGGAAAAAGTTCAGCAAACCGGCGTTATCTGAAGAGAGGATAAAACGCCAAAAAAGCCCAACTACCACGGGCGATAGCATCATTGGTAGTAGCAGTAGTGTTGTGACAAAGCCTTTATACCGGAAGTCCCGGTTCAGGAGCAACGCCAATCCGAATCCAATAAAGAATTGCGCTGTGACCGCAAGGATCACAAAATAAGCAGTGGTTTGGAAATAACCCCAAATCTCTGGATCGGCGAGGAGGCGTGTATAATTACGGACACCGATAAATCTTGGGGCTGCGGGCATCGAGGCTTTGTAGCGATGGAAACTCAGGTACAGCGACCACAGGAGTGGAAAGATGTTCATCAAGATGAGCAAAATCATGGTGGGCATGATGAATGCCATCTTCAACTGGTAGTCGCTCATCCCGCGCGACGCTCGATGTGGGTGGTTGGTTCGCATATCTTTTTGGCTATCGGCTGTCGGCTATCGGCTGTCGGTAAGCGGACCTTGTGGCAAGCAAAATACACACAATCGCCACGTACCGACTGCCGAAAGTGAGCGGAGCGAACGCCCCGATAGCCGACCACTCGCTTTATTCGTCGTAATAGCCTGCGTCCTCGAAGATTTCCTCGTGTTTCCGCGCGATAGCGTCCAGTGCTTCCTTGGCAGACTTGATTTTGGAGATGGCTTGACTCCAATTTGTCTGGCAAACTTCTAAGAGTTCTGCATATTCTGGCACTGCCCAGAAATCACGTAGATATGGGAAACTCGCGGCGAAAGCTTCGTTAAAGGGGGTCGCTGTCTTAAACGCATCCGACTGCAACACCTCTTTGTGTGGTGTGAACCCACCGAGTGCTGCCCACTTCTCCTGAACAGGTTTCTGCATAAACCATTTCATGTATTGCTTGGCAAGATCCTTGTTTTTAGAATACGAAGAAATAGACATGCCTTGTCCACCGATACTGATATAATGCCCTTTCGGACCAGCAGGTGCTATAAAAAAACCACTCTTGTCGTGAGAAATTGCATTCGATTTAGGGTCTACAACGCCAGGGAAAAAGGCGAAGTAGTTCATCGCCATTGCGACCTTACCCGAGTTATAGGCATTCAGTGTCTCCGCCCAATAGTAGTTCGGGGCATCTGGAGGGGCAAACTGGAGCAGATCCGTGTAAAATTCGAGGGCTTTAACGGCATCCTCTGTGTTAATATGCCCCGCAACTTTGTGGCTTTCTGCATCACCATAACCACCACCAAAGCTCCACATTACCTGCTGGAAACCCATTGTAATACCGTCGTATTCCTTACTATACCATGTTGCGAGACCGTAGAGGTCTTTATCTGGACGCGTGAAGAATTCGGCGATATCGCGGAGTTGGTCGTATGTTTTCGGTGGGGCAAGCGCGTAGCC
>JAPOOP010000112.1 GCA_026713385.1 Candidatus Poribacteria bacterium
AGAACTTCGACATTGTCACACAGATCCGTCCCCGACTCGTCGTATTCCGGAAGAAGCATATTCGCCAGCAAAATTCCGAAAATCCACACACACGCTTGACGACCTATTAGCACAAGTCACAGAGGATAATCTGCCCGATGAGGGCAACATAGAGCCTTCAGCGAAAAAATGAGACGTAGGGAGAGTAATGACATACGTTTATTTCATTTACTGCGGAATCGTCCCCACTCCATAAATGATTGTTCTCTTCCCTTTCACATTAACACCCATAATCCGTTATCGACATCAAGGGTATGGGATATTCATTCGAGATAGAGTTTCTTATCTTTTTACTGATAACTAACCTACGAAGTATAGGTACACAGAAAAGGTTGTCGTTTATTCTCTCCGGCATAAACAATCCCTTGAATCGCCTGAATCCGTGATTCTATCAATTGATTTGTTTTCGCAAATCCCACAACGACTTATTGCGCAGCAAAATAACCGCTGCGTGGACCTTTATCGAAACTGTTGGTTCTGCGTGTATGCATTCGGGAGCGTCACAAACACGCCCCCCGTCTGCAAGGCGACCTGTTGTTGAAAGGCGTCGGCGGCACCGATGACACTAACGACGACAGGGAGTTCTTTGAGTAATCCGATGGTGCCTGCTATCGGGTGTTGCGGATCTCCAGGTTCATCTGTGATGAGAATGAAATGTGTTTTGACGTTTCTGCGGAGTTCGAGGCGTCTGATACCGTCAGCAACGGCTTGTAGAAGATGCTCATCATCTCGGCACGGCAGCTGGAAGATCTTATGTAGGTCGGCTTGTGTTTGGGGCGGTTTGAAAACATTTATCCGATTTGTGTTCCCGCTGCGGTAAAACCGAACGACCCCAAGTCTATAGTCAATCAGGGCGTTATCCCAGTTGCGGATCCACAGGTTTATCTGCTGGCTTAAGTCCAGGATTTTATCTTTCATACTCTGAGAACCATCGAGAAATAAGATAACATCCACCGGCTGATTCGTCGCATCGCTGAGGATAGCATTGCCGATTTGCTGAGCCGCTCCCCATCCGACTTGCTTCGGGGGATTTGCTTTTGGCTGTATGATTGGGTCTTGTGGAATCGCGTGCCAAGTGCCCCCGGTTTGTGTTGCCAATTCTCTATGCTCGGCTGTATTATTCCCCAGCACATTCACATACAGTTCATTTCTTCGACACACCGAGATGACGGCATTGACGGAAAGTCCGTGTAGGCTCGTGAAAGGTTCATCTGTAACGACGATGAGATGTTTGATCGTATTACTGCGGAACTGCAGTTGCTTGACCGTTTCATCGACGGCATCCAATGCGTTTTCATCACCTGTGGGGAGAATCGAATAGAGTTCCTGCTTATATTTTGATAAATTACGCGTCAGCTGGAAGACTTTAATGCTATTTTGAGGTGGGTTGGTTTTTTCCTTCATTTTGAAATGCGTCAGACCGAGTTGATAGTCGATTTCTGAGGCTTTGTAGGCATCAATCATCTGCCCGAGATGTTCGGCGACGGCGTTGATATTATCGCCCATACTCCCAGAGGCATCGACAACGAAGACAACATCGAGAGGCACCCCCCCACTCGAGGCAATAATATCCTCGGTCAGTTCACCGATGACGCTGCTAAAGGTGGATCCTTCGCCGCTATCTGCGGTGCCACCGCCAGTCCCCTGCCCTGTGAGTGTTTCTGCGATACCCGTGCCCGGCTTCTTCCCCGCACCTGTTTCCTCGGTCGGTTTGCTGATGCCCGCACTCGGTCTCTTACGGGGAGTTTTCACACCGCTGAGACGCCGCTGGGTATAACTCTCAACGTTGTCGGTTGCCACCGAACGCTTCGCAGACAACACCGCTTCGGGTGTCGTCGGTAAATCGGCATCCGTGGATAACAACGTCGGATCGGCATCTATAGGCTTCGGGGAAGCGGGTGGAATCTCAACGGCTTTCGGCACATTGACAGGGAGCTTCGCAATATCCAATGACGTGTCCGGCTCGATAACCTTTACCTGTTTCTTTAAAGGGAGCTTTTCGCGGATGGGGGTCGGTGTGGTTTCCTCAGTGACGATGGGCTCTTGGATAACCTGTTTTTTGACGATCGGCTGTCGCGGCAACTCTGAAAACAACTCGACCTGGATCTCATCTTCATCTTCTTGCATCTCATATCTTATAACGATGAAAGAAAGCACAACGATCAGGATGACATGCGCAATGACAGAAATCCGAAGAGCATACATCCGATGCTGTTGACGGAACGTCTTGCGGAGAACCCAGCCATTCATAGCACGGCTCCTTTTTCTACTTGATAGAGAGATAAACAGATGTTGTCGCTAATGCCGTTTGAGACCTATTTAACACTTGGATTTTCAGCGATACCCTTCGGCCCCGGACTTTTTTATCCGCAACGACCGGGATCCGCAGTGTTTCAAACCCCTGTGGGGCAATATTCAAGGGTCTCTCGGGTGCTTGAAAACGCAAGCCATCTATGGTTTGCGGCAGTAGCACGACTCTGAGATTCTTTGCCGCACCCCCCGAATTCGAAATTGTTACCTTTAACCGCACATGTTCACCGGCATCGATATACCCATTATTGTTTGCCGGATCTTCCAAAGTCGTGTCAATCCAAAGCGCGGGGGGGCGTTGCTGTGGCAAGATACCCCTCAACAAACCCAATTGGGACGCGATGAAAACACCGACGACCAAAACTGCCAACGGCAGCAAGACCTTTATCAATTTCTTCTGGATTCGCTGTTGCCTTTCTCTTTTCGCGAGAAAGGTTATCGCACTTTTCAGGTCGCGGGCAGGTTGGTATTGTGGCGTGATACGCAACACCTCATCCGCTTGACTTTTGGCATCAGTGAGGGCACCCGTTTCCATGTAGGTCTGTGCGAGATGGTAATGCGCAAGGGCATTCTCGGGCGATGCCTTTAGTACCTTTTTGAAGGCAGCCGCAGCTTGAGGATATTGCTTATTCCCCAGAAAAACACGTCCGCGTTCCATCTCTTTGTCAGTGTCAATCTCGGTATCATCTGCAGGCGGTTTGGGTTTTTTCTTTGCGTCGATGTCGCCAGCAGGTTGAACAGATACGTCCGCTGATGCCCGCACAAGCGGCTCAGCCGTAGGCGGATGTTCCTTCTCTTTTGCACCAATTTGCACAGCCGGGGCAACAGATAGACCCGCAGGTGGTGAAATACGAGGCTCAACGGTTTGTAAAAAGGAGAGCACCGGCAGGCAGTTTGCGTCTATCTTCAGGGCTTCTCTGGCAGCATTTCGGGCATCTTGTAACCGATGCTCACCGAAGTAGGCAAGCGCAAGCCCATGGTAGGCATCAATAAAAGTAGAATCCTCTCGCAGAACCGCCTGAAAATGCGTAATTGCTTCAGCATACGCTTCGGCATTCAGATAGGCAATGCCGAGTCTGTAGTGGCCATCTCGGATGTCGCTCATCGCATCTCCACTCCTAAGGATTCTCTGTCTCTGCTTTCCCCAAGCAAGCATCGTTTATTGTGGAAAGGTCCCAAATCCAAGACATTTGACCATCGGTTGTCTTCTCAAGACATCAAACAATCGCTTTTCGTAATATGTGAGTTCATACACAGGATCTTCGACCTCGTGTAGGTGTCTGAAAAAGTTTTGATCGACGTATGCCCAGACGACATCCGCGCGCGTGATCTCGCCTGCTGTGCCTTCGCGTTTTTTCTGGTGTGGCAGAAGTCCCGGTGAACCAAATTGAAACCCCGACCGACTTTTCGTTATATGAGATACATAGCCATTGAGATATATCAGGGTCATGTAATCCGCCCAAACCGAGCCACCCGAGATAAAATCCCTTGGCTCCCCCAATGTTTCAGCGGCATGCTCGTGTATCTGTTTGGCATTTTTGATGGGTTTATCTGTGAGATAGCCTGCGACACGGAGCCGGTCGTTTTCAAAACTATAAACTATCTTGATAGGGACATCTGCAATACGTTCATTGTAGATAAGTGTGTTCTCTTTTCGGGAGAATAAACGGGTGCCCTGTTTCTGTTCACTGATCTCTACCATTGCCTGTGAGTAGCCCCACCGGGTTTTGCGAAAATGGTAATCCCCCTCCTCCGACAGGGTGTGTCGTATTTTTTCTAAGTTCCCGATCTCGCCGAGGTTCGCACACCCGAAAGCGAGAAGAATTGCCCCCCATCCGATGATGTGTTTGAATCCCCGAATCCCGTTATATGCTTGCATTTATACACCTCCTCTCTATTTAGAAGCCCCGTCTCTTGCTAATTAGCACAAGGCGTAAACTTTCCTCTGTTATATCTGATCTCCGTTCTCCATTTTTGCCTGTCAGCAGGACAGAATTGGGGCTGCCCTTCCATAATGCTGGGTTCGGCACGGAGTTAATGAAAAGTCGCTATCGTATTCCTACGATAACATCGACATTATACAAATTTTGTAAATTCTTGTCAATTTCTTAAATAGGATTTACGCATTTCCGCCCTGCGCCCGCTATGGGGTGTGTAAATATTTTGGCAGACACAGCACTCCCCTGGAATGCTGTGTTTTTGGCGTCCTGATTTCTACAGACATATCACGAGACATATCACACCTCATGAGGTTTAACAAATAAATTGGGTAATTGTGGAGACCACGCAACGTGCGATGAATGCACGTCGCATTTGGTCGAGTACGCCGCAAATCGCACTACTACAAACCGATCTACTTGTTATCACACGTCATAGAATTACCCGATTAAATTCTTAATCTTCATCTGGCGTGAAGAAGGCTTTATCTCTAAAGACACCTCTTTGCTCCAGCGGAGCAATATGTCTATAGGAAAGACTTAGTGTCAAAAACTTTACACACCCTTTTGTCGTTTTGTCGTCTTCTCCTTGCATAAAATTATTTCTTTGTGCTATCATAGTAAACATGGAGAGCAGGAACGGCGTTATAACAAAACATACTCTGAACATTACAAAGTTGAGTGCATCTCGAATTGCGCTGGCGAAAAGAAATACACCAGATGCCCTTCAAAAACTCTGTCAAGAGTATTGGATGTGGCATTTCGACGAATCGCTGTCTGATGCCGCTCGATTGTTGCTGAGCACAGAACTTGGTTGGGAGACGATGCCCCAACTCACAACACCGCCAGTCGGTGAAGTTATCTCTCCGATCGGTCATGCGCTTGCACACGAGGATAAGGATGTCCGAGATGCCGCACTACGGGTATTGGATGCATCCGTTCATATTTCTACGGGAGTGGCTTATATCGGCGAAGAGTCCGCACCATTGGAAGTGGCGGGATTTAGGATCGGAGTCTATCCTGTAACCAATGCACAGTATCAGCGGTTTCTTCAGGATACAGGGCACACCCCGCCTCAGGATTGGACCGACGGAATCTATCCGGAAAATAGGGGTGATCATCCTGTTGTCTGGATCACGTGTGAAGATGCGGACGCGTATGCTCGTTATGTCGGCGGCAGGCTACCGACATTTCCAGAGTGGCAATACGCTGCCCGCGGTGCTGATGATAGACTTTTCCCATGGGGGTATGAAGTTGACAGACCGCGGTGCAACACCGCGGAACTCGGCGCAGGAACGACGACCCCTGTTGTTAGTTTCAGAGACGGTGTCAGTCCATTCGGCTGTTATGATATGGTTGGCAATGTCTGGGAATGGACGGATACACCTTATGACGATGAAGGCAATTTCCGTGTGGCGTGTGGGGGCGCGTGGTATTACAACCATGACTATAGTACCTGCACCAGTTACGATTTTTTTAGCAATGGATATGCAGAGTTTGTAATTGGGTTCCGTATTGCATGGTGATGTTACGCAGAGGACCAGAGTTTGTTTGATCGGGAAAGATTGATGAAAAATAATAAAACCAATGCAGAACATGCTTTAACACCTGAAAAATCCTCGGTGTCCTCAAGTGGGTTGCAAAAAGAACTCATCCAGCGGGGGCGCGTCGATATTCACGCACATCAGACCGCTGCTAAGCACTTGAAACAGGGAGCAGATGCATTAAACCTTCGGAACTACGCGAAAGCGATTGAAGAATTTCAGCAGGTAATTCAACATAACAGCGAATCGGCTGAAGCACACTTCCACCTCGGTTTGGCACATTTTATGCTGGGAGACTATGAAAAGGCGATAGATGCATATAAAATGGCAATAGCGTGCGAACCGAGCGAAGCGATGGCGTATCTTAATCTCGCAGCAACTTATCGCTTGCTCAAACGCTATGACGAGGCTGTTGACGTTTACACGCGTGCTATTTGTTTTATACCGAGTCACCCTGAGTTGCATTCTGAACTTGGGACGGTCTATACATTTCAGGGCAAACGGCGTGAAGCTATCAGTGCCTATAAAACGGCGATGCGCCTTAAACTTAAATTGAAACTTCAATCGGATTTTGACCAGGGCGCGTAAGCCCAACCGAAGTCCCGCCTGTTACAGTGGAAGGGGCGAGTTGGCTGAGTCTATGGAAAGATACGTCCTCACAAATTAAGCCTAAACGAACCGCAAGGAACAGTAAAAAATGTTTGTTTCAGATGAAGATTTGATGGTGAAATGTGGAAAAGGGGATATGAGTGCCTTCGAGTTGTTGGTACGGCGATATCAGAACCCTTTGATTAACTACATTCACCGCTCCATTGAGGATTATCAACGCGCGGAAGACCTTTCCCAAGAGACGTTCCTCCGGGTCTTCAAGAGTGCAAACCGTTACGAACCGACGGCATCGTTCAAAAGTTGGCTCTATACAATTGCCACTAATTTATGTCGAAATGAGATTCGGAATCGTACGCGTCGAAACACCTGTTTTTTGGAAGATCTGGTTGAAGAAGGCGAGGATGTTTACCATACCGACATCATGCGGGATACCCGCTATCAGCCAGATTTGCTCTTAGAAAAAAAAGAACAGAGACAGATTATCCGCAAAGCACTTGCACAGTTACCAGAAAATCAGCGCGTGGCGTTAACTCTTGTTACCTATCAGGACTTACGGTATGAAGACGTTGCGAAAATTCTTGGATGCTCTGTAGGGGCTGTGAAAGCGTTGATTCACCGTGCTCGTCAAAAAATGAGAAAACTGCTCGTCAAAGCGGGAGTACGGGAATAGCCGTCAGCGAGAGTGGCAATCAGCAGTCATTGGATAGAAGGAGGCGAGAAGGGAAGAATGGGTGCTCCCCAATTTTCCAACCTTAAGGTAAATTAGAAAATCGCAAGGAATAATTAAAAATGCGAAAATATAAACAGACCGAACTTCCAGATGTTTACGGTTCGACGTGTGAAACGTATCTTGTGAGTCCGGACGAGCTCTCAGCTTACGTTGACAAAGAATTGCCAGCCTGGAAACGCCATCTCATCCGACGACACCTCAAAAAGTGTGCTATTTGTGCCAACCAGGTCCAGCGGATGCAACAAACCGATGCTTTCCTACGCCGAGGCGGTGAGGTCAAAGTCTCCGATGACTTTTTAATCGGCGTAATGGCGCGCGTGTCAGAAGCAACGGCATACCCGAGGCAATACAATTCGCTTTGGTACCATGTCACACGGCTCATTGGATTGTCGCTTGGATGGGCGCGACACGGTTCAATATTGGCTGACAAACTCCGCTACAATATTCGGACGCGCAGTCCAGTTTACATATTTGTACTGACCTTCGCTGTTTTTACGATGGTAGGAGCGACGCTTTACCAATCCTCAAACGATAGGTTTGGATCGTCAGCGCATGCCCTGAAGAAGTCACAGGAAATGGATGGTGAAAAATTAATTTCCTTTGAGGTTATCCAACACGAGCCGCCTAAACGCTTACTAACAACCTACCTTCAGCAGAAGTAAGTACAGATAGTTTGCTTCGCAGTGAGAATTATCGGTTACTACCGGCAACACGATCCCTTCTCGCCAGAACGTAGACCGTCGACAAAAGTAACTGAAAGCTGTTAACCGACGACCGATAACCAAAAAAAATGAAATCTGTAACTCGTAGAGCGTTGTTCATCTCGCTGATATTCCACCTCTTTTTTTTCATTACGACGTTTTTCGTCGTGGTGCGGAATCAGCCGATAGCGTCAGAGAAGGCGAGCATGATGGCGGAGCTCATTTCAGTCGAAAATACTTCTCGACCGAGAACTCCACTGAAAAAGGTTTCCCCGCGTTTTCTCGCTGCTGAGCGTGATTTCATAAAGCATCATGTCGGTACCGGGGAGTCACCGCCATCTCTCGCATCTCCCGTTACAGTGGACACTGAAACGCCGCACCCTGCCTTAGGTCGCAGTTTGCAAGATGAAGTTAAAGCAGAAGATCCATCGACATCTTTAGATTTGTCGAAAAAAAACTGGGGCGAAGTCAGTACGGCTACCCGTACACTTCAGGACGTTGAGGGAGATTTGTCGAAAACGGAATCCGCAAGTCCTGCCGGAGATACTACTTTCGGTGCGAAACGCCCTGGTCCCCCAAGAATTCAACGCGTTCCAGAGGTTTCGACGCTTAAAATAGTAAGGGAAGAGGAGGGATTGTCCCCAGCGCAGCTGGCAGAGGTTCAGGAGAAGCGGAAGGCATTGCCTCATGTTCCGTTTTCGACGCTTATGAAGACGCTCGCTCAAGAGATTGTCGAAACCAGTGACGGCGGTCCAATTGATGTGGTTTTCGTCATTGATGCCAGCGGGAGTATGCGTAATAATATCAAATCTGTTGTAGAACATTTGAGTGAGATGGTGAACGTATACAAAACCTCTAAAATAGATTATGCGCTGGGTGTAACAGAATTTTGGGCGAATAAGAACCGGAATAGAATCAGGGTTGTTCAGTTAACAAAAAGTTTCATTGATTACAAACGGACCCTCCAAACGATTGAGGTGCGTCAGGACGAAAACGCTTTGGATGCTGTTGTTCAGACTGTTAAAGAACTCCGATTCCGCCCTACATCCAAGAGACATTTCATCCTTGTTACCGATGAACCTTTCACAAGTCGAGAGGGATTAAGCGTAGAAGACACTATCGCTTACTGTCGGGAATTCGGTATCTATGTGAATGTACTTGGGCTTCCTCTGAATGAGCACCAGAGACTCGCTTCTGGAACCGGTGGCAAATGGCATATCATTCCGGAAGAACCACAAGTGCAGGTGGCACAACGCTCTAACGTCCCATGGCACCCACGAAGCAAAGCACTGTCGCTACGGAACGCACAGTGGGTGGATGTTGCAAAAATTGGTGGCAATCTGCTCCAATATGGTAGTAGCACGCCGGTTGATATTATCTTCTTTGTTGACAGTAGCGAGAGTATGGACCGTAAACTTCCACACTTTCTGAAACAACTTGACCTCCTCGTTCGCGATTTGGATAACGCGCTTATAGATTATCAGATGGGTGTGGTCCGTTTCCGATCGCGTGCGTCTCTGAACATTGTCAACGTTTTCAATCCGCCACAAACGCTCAAACAGATTCGGAAAATCGTTGAACTGCCATGCCAAGAAGATGAGATGTTATTGGATGCTGTAGCTGAAGGGCTGCGACGGATTAAATTCCGCCCAAATGTGCAACCGTATTTTATTTTGGTTACAGATGAACCTGCAGAGGGTGAATACTCGTCTCTCGCGATTATCCAAATGTTACAACAAAAACAGGTCCTTGTCAGTGTTGTTGGCACTTACGACGATTTCCAACAACAGGTGGCGATCAAAA
Organism: Candidatus Poribacteria bacterium; assembly: GCA_026713385.1. Taxonomy (GTDB): domain Bacteria; phylum Poribacteria; class WGA-4E; order WGA-4E; family WGA-3G; genus WGA-3G. Next base: position 9,674 of record JAPOOP010000112.1, read on the forward strand.
CCGGTGGGGTCTGGGTGCCGATTCCGGAGGGACACACGACAAACAATTCGTATTGGTAAGGAATCAAGATTGAAGATTGCAGTCCTCGTTTCAGGGAGTGGAACCAATCTGCAAACCCTGATTGAGCAGCTACATCAAGATGAAACAAGCGGTATAGACATCGCGACTGTCCTCAGTGATCGGCGCAAGGCTTATGCTCTTACACGAGCGAAGCTTGCTGATATACCGACACACGTTGTTAGAGTTCAGGATTATGAAAGTCGGCATGATTTTGACGCAGAAATTTCAAGGCTCGTCGAACACTATGCTGTTGAATTAATAGTCCTTGCCGGTTTTATGAAGTTGTTTCAACCGCCCTTTGTGCGAAAATACCGAAACCGGATTATCAATGTCCATCCAACGCTTTTACCAGCATTTCCAGGCGCACATCCCGTTGCCGATACATTGGCGTACGGTGTGAAGATTGCGGGTGTCACCGTTCATTTTGTTGATGAGGGTGTAGATTCGGGTCCCATCATAGCGCAGGCGGCTGTTCCTGTCTTGGATACGGATGACGAGGAGAGTTTACACAATCGGATTCAGATTGAGGAGCATAAACTCTATCCTGAAGTCATTAAATGGTTCGCGCAGGGCAGGTTGAAAATTGAAGGACGAAAAGTAATCATACAGCCGTCGGCAGTCAGTCGTCGGCAGTCAGCAAGAGAGTCTTGTTAAACGACAACCTCTTAACCGAAGGTTTCCGATGGTTCCGATAGCCGATAGCTGAAAGCCATTAAAAATGTTAGCAATTTCAACAATGTGGAACGCTTTGAAACAACAGGACGGTGCTGCTCTGTTCGATGAACTCAAAAACCTCGGCTTTGAGGCACTTGAACTCAGCAGACATCTTACACCTGATCAGGTAGAGCAGCTCAAGCCATATCTCCGAGAAAACCCACCCTGTTCGATTCACAACTTCTGCCCTATCCTCCCTGGAATCTCGCAAGCTGAGGCGGAGCAAGACAAGATTTTACTTTCCAGTCTCAATGCAGACGAACGACGGGAGGCTGTCCGCCGCACTGTCCAAACTATGGAACTCGCTGTTGAATTGCAGGTGCCAGTTGTAGTCCTCCACCTCGGCGAAGTTGACACCTATGATAGGTCCTATTTGATGAGAGACCTATACAATTATGGCGAGCGCGAGTTTGAAGCCTTCGATCGGAAAGTGACTGAAGCCACCGAATGGCGGAAACGTAAGGAGACGAAACACCGAGACGCGGTGTTACGGAGTCTTGATGAACTCAACGAGTACGCTCTGAAAATGGAACTCTGTATCGCTATTGAAAATCGTCCGCACTACTACCAAATTCCGAATTTTGACGAGGTTGGGCTGTTCTTTGAGGAGTTTTATGGCAGTCCGATGCGTTATTGGCACGATATAGGACATGCGGCACTACAGGAAAAGCTTGGGGTGTGCTGGGCAGATAGATGGGTTGAACAGTACGCGGAACATCTCGTCGGCGTAAACCTGCACGATCTTCAAGGGCTTAAGGCGTATCACCCACCCGGGACCGGAGACTTAGAGTGGGACGAACTCTTTGGGCAACTCCCGTCGGATGTCTTGAAGGTGTTGGAAATTCGTCCCTGCGAAGCGGAGCTGGTGGTAGAAGCACGAGAATTGTGCGAATCCTTATCACAATCGAGTAAGCAACCCGATGTTTAGAACGACTCCAGAAGCCACCTACTTTTTCACAGAGGTTGAACACGATATTCTGAAGTCGGTATGTGCGTATATGGTTGGAGTTACAGCGGATACCGCATTGGATACGTCCGTTATTGTGATTGACACTTTTGTCCAGCAAGTGCCCAAAGCTTTGCGAAGGCAGCTCCGTTTTGGACTCCATCTATTCCAATGGGGTCCGCCACTTTTCATCGGGAAGCTGTGCCGTTTTACCCAACTTGATCCGCGTGATGCGGTGAGATATATTGAAGGTTGGGCAAAAAGCCGTTTCAAAGTTCGGCGACGGCTTTTCCGGGGTTTACGAGACATCGCTTTTCTCGGTTTTTATAGCAATCAGCCATCGGAGACCATCAGCAGTCAGTAGAATGGTTTCCGTTAGCCATTAGCGGTCAGCAAGAGAATTCATCAAGGGCCCTCTTTTCTGAAAACCGAAAGCCGATGGCTGACAGCCACTCTTACTTCATTATCAACATTTTTCTGGTAGCCGTGAAATTGCCAGCGGTGAGTGTGTAAAAATAGATTCCGCTTGCGACCGACTCGCCCACTGCGTTTTTCCCGTCCCAATATGCCGCACGGCTCCGGTACTGATAGATACCCGCAGGTTGATATCCCAGCGCTAACGTCCTGACCAATACACCATTCGCCGCATAGATACGTAGCGTGACATCCGCGGGTTCCGCGAGTTGGTAAGGTATCCATGTCTCTGGATTGAAGGGATTTGGATAGTTGTGAAGTAAAGCCGTTTCCTCTGGGACGAACAGAGATAAAAGCTGCTCAAGGTTTGCGATCCCTTGTCGGAAGGTGACGGAACCGTCATCTTCAGTTTGAGCACGTGCTATCCACGCCTGAATTGTCGCTGGCTCCAATCCCAAGCTGTCTATAGCAATACTGGAAGGTGCTGCTGATGCACTTGATTCACCTAAGTGCTGTGCTACAGCGATCAAGTCTAAAACGTTAATAGTACCGTCTCCGTTAACATCGGCTTGACGGTTCGCAGATGCAGCGGTGCCTAAGTGTTGTGCAACCGCAATCAGATCCAGAACGTTTACTTGACCGTCCTGATTGACATCCCAAGCCGGAAATGCGCTGTCTTCGATCAT
>JAPOOP010000111.1 GCA_026713385.1 Candidatus Poribacteria bacterium
AGCGAAAGGTAGGCAAAAAACCGTGGATATCTTGGATCGCCGTGCATGTAGCCCATCGAGAAAATGTGAACGAGGCTACTGACGAGCGTGACAACAATCAGCATGATCGCTGTGACGCTGTCCAAATAGAAACCCATGGAGAAAGTGACGCCACCGAGTGAAATCCACTTAACTGTATGAGGTGCTGGATCGGGGACTATCTCTCGTAGAAGCAGGAACGAACATCCGAGCGCAATGAGCATTGCTGCCGTGGATAGATAGTCCTGTCGCTGGAAACTCCGATTTCCCAAGCCCAAAAGTCCGAAGATTGCAAATGCGGCAAGAGGGCAAAGCAAGATGAGACTTATTAAGGGTACAACCATATTTTTTAACTATGGGCCTCCTGATCCGCTTGCTGCCGTTGTTGCAAGCGGGTTTCTGATACGATCAACGATATCTGATTGAATCGAAGTTTTTAACCTCTTAAGGTATCCACTTCGTTGGGACGTATGCTCCCGAATTCGCGGTAGATAGCGAGGATAATGGCTAAAAAGACAGCGGCTTCCGCTGCCGCGAGCACAATTCCAAAAATAGCGATAATCTGCCCGCTGATGTCCTCCGGCGGTGTCATAAAACGCGAGAATGCGGCAAAGTTGAGATTACACGAGTTGAGAATAAGTTCAATTCCCATCAAAATACTAATGGCGTTCCGTCGGGTCAAGACGGCGAAGATACCGAGTGTGAACAGAATCGCACTGATGACGAGGTAGTGTTGTAGGGTCATCTTGAGTGTAAGGGATTTAGTCCCTAACCTCCTTCCGGGAAATCAGGGCGGCTCCGATTAACGCGACTAACAGCAGCACAGAGACGACTTCAAATGGCAAGAGAAATTGCCCATTCAGAATCAATTCGCCAATGCGTTCTGTTGTCGGTGGAAGTTCGGTGCCATCGTCAGTGAGATTCTTCCATGCGGGTGTATTCGCAATAACGGTCAAGAGTAGCATGAGCAGTGCCAGGGAAACCACACCGCCGAGCAGGATCTGCCAGCGTTCAGCATGGCTTTTAACATGAGTGGTAATCTCAAAGTGGCCGCTTGTCATCATGACCCCGAATAGAATGAGGACGAGTATGCCGCCGACGTAGACTATCACTTGTGTTGCGGCGAGAAAATCAGCCTGTAAAAAAACGTAAAGCCCGGCAACGCCGAAGAGCGTCACCATGAGCGAAAACGCTGCGTGGACGATGTTTCGGACTGTAACAACAACGAGCGCGGACGCAATTGTCATGAGGGCGAAGCCGTAAAAAATAAAGGTTTTGAGCGTAAATTCCATTTTTTAAACTGGCGCAAGCGAATTATCAGGTTCACTTGGCGTGTAGTTCCTCTTTTCAGACCCGCACTGCTGCCGTTGTTGCAGTGCTACCGGCTTTTGCCATTCCTTTTAAACTGGCACAAGCGAATCGTTAGGATTATTTGGCATCCAGTTTCTCTTATCTAACATCATGAGCACACTAATCCGCGGCATCTGCCTCTTCGGTGCTACCTTTGTTGTACATTTCCTGCTTGTCAAACTTAAAGATTAGATCTGACCGGTCGAATTTGGAGTATTCAATACCAGCGAGTGTATCCTTCATCGTAAGGCACTCTGTCGGGCACACCTCGGTGCAAAGCCCACAATACATACAGAGGGACATATCAATATCGAACTGATCGAGGTAGAAAACGACCGGATTTCGGGTGACAACACGCGATACTTCGTCGCTGGAAAAGGTTTGGGTTCGATTCTCAACACCTGATGGCTCAAGGCGGTCTATGACCTCCTGAGGACCTTGGCGAGAGGTGATATTCGTGAGGGTTATCGAATCTTCCGACTTTATCTTTTTATCGTTGCCTTCAATGAGACCGATGATTTCTCTGCCGTCCTTGAGATGCACGACATTCATGCTATCCCAGAGTTGTTCACCTTTCGGGAGTTTAGTGGCATCAATAGTGATACAATCGACCGGGCAGATCATCTCGCATTTTTTGCATCCGATGCAATCTTCAGTGCGGTTATAAAGCTGCCCGCGATACCCTTTTGGAATCTCCCGGACGTTTCGTTTCTTTTCGAAGTCGTGTTCATACGGATATTGATGCGTGACATTCGGTTCAAAGAACTGTCTGATTGTCACCCGCATCCCGACGAGAACGGTATAAACGCCTCTGTAGATGTTTCGTATGTATTTGTCCATATTTTTAATTCACCTTGCGGTTCGGTCAGCTCGGTTTCGTATCTCACGAGCCTTCCCGTAGATCCGCCCTCCGCTACGCTTACGGGCTACGGATTTTGGGACTCGCCTAAGAGAAACGCTTTGTTAGACGAAAAGCTTTAACTCGGTTGGGGTGCGGGTCTCTGTGCGAGACCTCGTCCAGCGACTTTATACGCGGCGATAAGACCAATATAGATAATTGCGCAACTAATAGCAGTACTAATCAAGGTGTCCTCTGGGAAAATGAGTCCCCAGATGCCGGTGCCTAAGATATTAAAGAAGGCGATCGGGATAAAGTATTTCCAACAAAGATTCATCAACTGATCTACCCGTAGGCGCGGCAACGTCCATCTCAACCACATCATCAAGAAGACAAGTGCCAAGGATTTGATAACGAAACCGGGGAACCCGCCGAGGATATCGTAACCCGGTAAGACACCTTCCCAACCGCCGAGGAAAAGTGTCACCGCAATTGCGCTCACGGCGAACATGTTCGCGTATTCGGCAATAAAGAAGAGTGCAAAGCGCATACCGCTATACTCGGTATGGAAACCCGCCACGATTTCAGATTCAGCTTCGGGCAAATCAAACGGTGTTCGGTTTACCTCAGCGATAGAAGAGATAAAGAAGATAAAGAATGCGATAAAGGCAAACGGTGTTCGGAAAATGAGCCAACTGAAAACGCCATTGGATTGGCTTGCGACAATTTCCTGCATGCTCAAACTTTCGACGAGCATAACAACAGTGAGGATGGAGAGACCGAGCGGAATTTCATAACTGACAATCTGGGCGGCGGAGCGGAGCGACCCCAACAGTGACCATTTGCTATTTGAGGACCAACCCGCCATAATCACCCCCATGACAATCACAGAGGAGATCGCCATGATATAGAAGATACCGATATTAAAGTCGCTAACCAATATGCCTTGACTGAACGGAATAGCGGCGAAGACAGCGAAAGAGCAGGCAAAAATGATATAGGGGGCAAGAAGAAACAGGAATTTATCGCCTTGTGGGGGGATAAAATCTTCTTTGAAGATGAGTTTTACACCGTCGGCTAACGTTTGCAGTGTACCCCACGGTCCGACGCGCATGGGGCCCGTTCGGTTCTGAAAACGTGCGGAGACTTTTCGCTCTGCAAGCACCAATACCAAGGGAAGTAATGGGACGAGTCCGACAAAAATGCCAGCACATGCAAACATGACGAGAACTGTGCCTATCTCCACAGGAAAATGCGAAGCAACCGCTTCCGGCAACCGCGGAATTACAACGTTCTGTATAAATTCCTCCGCCCAATTGAGTTGATTCTGTAAGTTTATGTTGGGTAAGAAACTTTCAGATATGTTGAAATTTGGGCTTGCAAACAGTGCCCTAAAATCCGACATCCAATCTCCTTATTTGATTCGGTCAACTTCGCTATGAAGCGCGTTTACCGGTCTACTTCTCCCATCACAATATCAATACTGCCGATAATAGCGATAATATCTGCGACCATCAAACCTTGACTGAGTTCCTGTAGCGCACTCAAAGCACTGAAACAGGGGGAACGTCCCTTGAGACGTACCGGTTTCGGTGTGCCGTCGCTGACAATGTAGAATCCGAGTTCACCGCGCGGAGCTTCACTGCGGAAATAGATTTCGCCTTTCGGTGGACGGACGGCTTTTAACTCTGCCATCACTGGACCACCGGGGAGTCCTTCCGCTAAAATCTGTCGTACAATCCGGATAGACTCTTTCATTTCATCCATGCGTATTTTGTATCGACTCCAGCAATCCCCAACGACCGATCCTAATTCTGGTACATCCACAGCAACAGGCACATCAAAGTCAAACCTGTCATAGATAGAGTAGGGTTCGTCTCGCCGAAGGTCCCAATCAACACCGGAACCGCGAAGATTCGGACCTGTCGCGCCGTAGCTGAGTGCCATCTCCGCCGACATGACGGCGACCCGCGTCGTGCGTTCCGAGAAGATACTATTTTTTGTCAGGAGTTCGTTATATTCGTCAATCAACGGTTCAAAATAGTCTAAAAACGCTTCGATTTCGTCCAAAAAATTCTGTTCGGCAATGGAGCCCGGCTCCAAGGGGATAATTTCGGAAACCCCGCCGATGCGGATATAGTTATAGGTGAGTCGTGCGCCGCAGACTTTCTCGAAAAGCAGTAGCAACCGTTCCCGATCCCGGAATGCGTAAAGAAACGGGGTAAATGCGCCCATGTCCATCCCGTAGGTTCCAAAAGAAAGGAGATGGCTCGCAATACGATTTAATTCACAGATAAGCACCCGCAGATATTCTGCCCGCTCTGGCACTTCGAATTCCTTGCTTTCATCTGCCTCCAACAATTTCTCGACGGCGAGACAAAATCCCCAATTCTGGTTCATCGCTGCCACATAATCCATTCGGTCGGTAAAGGGAATAATTTGGGGGTAGGAAAGATTCTCGGAGTGCTTCTCAAAACAGCGATGCAGATAGCCGATGTGCGGAATTGCTTCCCGAACGACTTCACCATCCAATTTTAATTCCAGCCGTAACACGCCGTGTGTACTTGGATGCTGAGGCCCCATGTTGACGACCATTTCATCGGCGAACGGTTTCAACTCTATAATTTTGCTTTCAGTCTGAGGTGTCGTTTCCATTTTTTAATTTTACTTGCGGTTAAACGGCATAGGTGTTTTTGCTTGGGTGTTTCCCCTAAAACTTCGACGCGCCTTTCTCAAGAACCGTCCTCCACTTCGTTACGGACTACAAGTTTGATTTCTAATGTGTCTCCACATCTTTGGACTTTACCACTATATATGATACCACTTTTGCCATCTAATGTCAAATCTGAACTGCCCTCTAATACGGCACGCGCATACCGCGATAGAATTCAGGTTCCTTGTAATCCTTACGTAGGGGATATCCATCCCAATCATCAGGAAGCAGGATGCGGCGGAGGTCGCTGTGTCCCTCAAAGAGGATTCCGTAGAGGTCATAAGCTTCGCGCTCGTGCCAATCCGCAGTTTTCCAGAGATGTGAGACGCTTGGGAGATGTGGATCGGTTTTCGGAACTGCTGTTTTCAGAACTACGCTATGCCGGTGCCGCATGGCATAGATATGATAGACAATAGCGAAGTCTTCATCCTTGGCATTCAAATCAACACCACTAAGGCACATCAGGGAATCAAATGCCAATGTGTCGGTTTCGACGAGGTATTGGCACACATCGGCGATTGCTGAGGGGGCAATGCGAATGTTTGGGTCACCAGCGAGTTCGGTGTCAAAACCGAGGACAGCTTCACCAAACTGTTTGGTTAGAACTTCATAGATTTCTTCTATTTTCACGTATATCCTACTCCATGATCGCGATTACAAATCGCTGCTACCGTTGGTTGGAAAGTCGCGATTACAAATTGCGCTTATTGTTGAACGAGTTGGTCCTTTAGGCGGTAGTGTCAGCCTTTCGGCGTAGCTTGCAAGCCGAAACTTGCTATTCAATGTCGCCTTCCGCAGTTTCAGTCCCTTCAATCTCGTACCACTCTGTTTTGGTAAAGAGTCTCTTTAGGAACGGTACATGATCGCGTTTCGCAACCGTCTGGGTTTTAATCTTCTCTTGTAACTTGAGCAACCCTTCAATGAGTGCTTCTGGGCGCGGTGGACATCCAGGCACATAAACATCAACAGGGATAATCCGATCAACGCCTTTGAGGACGTGGTATCCGTGTTGCCAATAGGGTCCGCCGCTGGTAGCGCAACTGCCCATCGAAATGACGTATTTCGGTTCCGGCATCTGCTCATAAAGGCGTTTGATCCGGGTTGCCATTTTGAGTGTCACTGTGCCAGAAATTACCATGAGGTCAGATTGGCGCGGTGTCGCACGCGGCACACCTGCACCGAACCGGTCGAGGTCGTAATTGGAAGCAGCAGTCGCCATAAATTCAATGGCACAACAGGCAAGTCCGAACGTCATGGGCCAGAGTGCGGAAGAGCGCGCCCAGTTGGCGACAGCGTCAACTGAGGTAACAATAATGTTTTTGTCCAGTTTCTCATCAATTATCATAACTTTCTTCCCTCCGGACGGATTGGACTTCCAACTGCGTGGACCGGATCCACTCCAGATCTCCTTTCGCCCAGACGTATGCAAGCCCGACTAACAAAATAGAGATGAAAACGAGCATCTCTAAAAATGCGAAGAGCCCGAAGTCGCGGAAAACGACTGCCCATGGGAAAAGGAACACGGTTTCCACGTCGAAGATTAGAAAGATGAGCGCGATAACGTAAAACCGAGTGTTAAACTTAATCCGCGTATCGCCGATCGGATCTTCGCCGCATTCATAGGGGATATACTTTTCGCCTGAGAAGATTTTGGTCTGCAGGAGGCGAGAGACAGTAAGGTTTAGGACGACAAATAAACAGCCAACAATCAAGAAGATTAGCACATTTGCGAAGTTAAAAAGCATTCTGGATTATCCTTGAGAACCGCGATGTAGCGAGAACTTTGTGCATGGACGACTTCATTGTTAAAATTATATATCATTTTACGCCAATTTGCAAGTAAAATTTTTAACTTACGCGAGGACATCG
>JAPOOP010000138.1 GCA_026713385.1 Candidatus Poribacteria bacterium
GCAGGCAAGCGACCTGTGTATGAGGTGGAAGGCACTGCACGAGTTATGGAATTGGAGGTTTGGGGTTATGCCGCCCCGGAGGTCCATACACTCAAGCAGATTGCCCAAGGAATCCCGCCCGAATTAATGGCGCATCCTGTAGCAACAGAGACACAGAAAGGTAAAAATCAAACCGAACCGACGATCAAAGAGATTATTCAGCGCGTCTTAAACCGATATGAACTCGGATACGACATGGCCGACCTAACGGAGGTTATGTCCTGTTTCTCAGAGGCGTATCACTCCAATGGTCGCACATATCAAGACGTTAAAACAAAGGCATCCGAGTTTTTTGAAGTTTATCATCAGATTGATATGACACTGACCAACATTGACATCCATCCGAACATCGTTGACGATACGGCGATTGTAACGGGCGGCTACACGTTGCAATATGCTCCGAAAGCAAACGGTCAGGTTGAACAAACATCTGGCAAATTGACGTTGGTTTTCGCGAATGAAGCGGAAACGTGGCGCATTATCCGGGCAGAATAACCCACGATTTCAAACTGCGACGACAAAGGATCTGAAAATGGGACAAGAACAGTCCAATCTTTGGGCAAAATCATACATCAATGATGGGTATTTACTGATTCCAGATATCATTACACTGGAAGAATGTAATGACCTGAAAGCAGAGATGCTAAGAATCTTTCGTGGGGATTATAAGTGTGAGGCGATCCCACCGCTGCCGGAGACAGCAAGCGAAATGGAAGTTTTGGATAGAATCATGTGTGTCGGCGAACCGCATGTCTTTAGCCCCTTGGTTCGGCGTTACGTTGAACATCCAAAAATCTGTGAAGTCCTCCGGGTGATTGTTGGGGCACATATCCCGTTTTGGGATGGTGGTGTGAAATGTATGCAGTCAATGATGTTAGGCAAGGTCCCCGGGCATACCGGTAATCCATGGCATCAGGACGAACACCCTATTCCGACGCGTGATCGATCGCTACTCGGCGCGTGGATTACATTAGATGATGCCACAATTGAAAACGGCTGTCTCTGGGTTTTGCCCAATAGCCACCGCCGTGGTGTAATTTATGACCGCTTCCCACACGACAAACGCCATGAATTCGACAGTTGTCACGAAGCAGCTGGCTTCGATGACACCGACGAAATCCCGATTGAGATGCCAGCCGGTAGCGTCCTCTTTTTCAACGGCTATCTTTTACACCGCTCGAAAAAGAATCGAAGCGACACATTCCGACGTATCCTTGTGAGCCACTACTGCTCAACAGCATCGTGGTTAGGGTGGAAGGGACAGCGAAATTACCGTGGTATTATCACCGTTGCTGGTGAAGACCCGTACATCGATGAAGGGCAGGTTACGCCAAACGTCTGGGCGCGATGGGAATAGTATGAACAATGCACCTGACCGAACCGCAAGGAAAATTAAAAAAGGCTTCTTGTTTTCTTTGTAGAAAATCTGTAGTCCGTAATGAAATGGAGGACAGATATACGCAAACGCCCTGCGTAAGCTAAACATACCTGACCGAACCGCAAGGAAAATTAAAAATATGAAACTGACAGAACATCAAGTGAATTTCTTCAATACTTTCGGCTATCTCGCGATACCGGGCATGTTTTCGCCAAGCGAGATGGAATGGGTTATCGAAGAATTTGAAATATCGATTCAGGAATTTGGGGGCGGCAAAGATCATGATGGAACACGTCGCACAATGTTCGGCGGTCCGATCGAGCATCGCCCTCGACTCTGTACCCTCCTTGATGATGAACGTATTAAGGGACTCATCGGCGGTGTACTTGGTGAAGACTTCAACTACGCTGGAGGCGACGGGAACTATTACGCCGGCGATACCGGTTGGCATCCTGATGGAGGCTGGGGACGGCTCTTCGCGTGTAAGGTGGCATTTTACCTCGATCCTTTGACGAAAGACACAGGATGCTTACGTATCATTCCCGGTAGCCAGAATCCGGCACACTTCGTCAGAGCCGGAAAGATTGATCCGAATCAATCAGAGGCATTATACGGTATACCGCCGCGCGATTTTCCAACCAGTATCGCGTTGGAGAGCACACCCGGTGATGTCGTAATTTTCAACCACGATACCTATCACGCCGCGTTTGGTGGCGGAACCCGACGGCGGATGTTCACGATGAATTGCACACAGCATTGCACATCCGAATCTGATTTGGATACATTGCATCAGTACTTGAGTGTCCATTCAGCAGGCGGATATAAAATTGAGACGGGTGCTGGGATGTATTTCCCAACAATGGTTGATACTGCGGACGCGGGACGACAAATCCATCTCCAGCAATGTAGCGACATTCATGACGAACTGTTTCCGCAGTATGCTCGGCGTTCGTAGGTTTTGCGTTTCTGTTGCAATCCCTATGCTTTTGTGATATTCTATAGTATAGACTCACACTACAAGTAGGTCCTCCAAGGTTGCAAATCCGTATTAAATGAAAAGCATGTTTCTCGTTTCACTTTCATTTAACAAGCGTTTAGGGCGCATTGGTAGAAATGTTATCTCCGCAGCATTCATCTGTGGGATAAGCACGCTTTGTGTTGCCGCACCGCCAAAGGCGCGCACCCACTTGCCATCAAGTTCCATTGCCGTGAGCGATGATGCCCTTGCGACCTTCTTTAATCCATCCGGACTTGCCGCAGTCCACGGTCTAAACCTGTACTACCTCCGAACATATCAAAGCGATTGGGCAGGCGATGATGCTTTCTTTCTGGCTGTCCCCGGCGCAGGTTTCGGTATAGAATTCGGTGCCGCCGATGCCGATACCGACTTCACGCGCTATACATTTTCGGGTGGATATCACCTCGGAAATGCCCTTTACTGGGGAACAAGTTACAGTTGGATGAATTCGGACGATGAAGCATACGACAGATTCCGTTCACTCTCCATGGGTTTAATGTATCGGCGACGTTATTTCTCAATTGGCGCAGCGGCACGCGATCTCAATCGCCCGAAATTGCTTGGAGAAAAACTCGGACGCACCTATGGTTTAGGGTTAGCACTCCGTCCGGGGACATGGCGAACAACACTCTCAATTGACCTGCAGAAAACACAGGGGATTGAGGGTGTGGAACTCCGTTATGCCTTGGAGGTCCGCCCTATTCGCGAATTCATGCTCCGCGGCACCGTAAATAACGACCTGAGTTTTGATGTCCGTTTCGGTATAAATATCGGAAATTGGGGATTTGGAACGGGCAACGCCTTTGACAATAATCGAGAAGCATGGTCGGGTGTCGGGTATTTTCATTTTTCCAACGCCCCCAAAACCAAATCGATACCCCGCCGTAAGACGTTCCTGGATCTACCGATGCGTTCCCTCAAACAGGTCCTACCTATCGCAAAATGGGATGATGATGTTGCTGGAATTTTGGTCCGTATAGACGGAAGCGGCTACGGTATTGCCCAACTTCAAGAGATGTCGGATGCCATCTTGGATTTTAGAGAATCGGGACGCGTGGTTTTCTGCTACCTCTCTAATTGTTCCACCGGCGACTACATGGTCGCATCTGCATGCGACGGTATCCTGATTCAACCGTCTGCTGAGGTCCGGTTAATTGGTATACGCACAGAACATTCCTTCTACAAAGGTGCGTTAGACCTGCTCGGCATTCGAGCGAATCTTGAGCATCTCGGCGAGTACAAATCCGCATCCGATGCATTCACACGGCGCGATATGTCCGAAGCACACCGCGAGATCCAAAACATTATTTTAGATGATCTCTATGATCAACTCGTAAGCGCCATCGCAGAAGGGCGTGGATGGACGCGCGAAAGTGTCAGAAAACGTATCGACGAAGGGCCTTATACAGCGCGTCAAGCCTTTGCCGTTGAACTGGTGGATAGGCTCGTCTATGAAGATGAATTGCTTGATGTCGTAACCGAACTCACCGATACCAGAACCGATTTGGTGCCACTCAGCGAATACGTAAGAAGCGGACTGTATCCACAAGATTGGCAGGTGCCACAACCCAAGGTCGCAATCATTAAGGCTGAAGGATTGATGTTGACGGGCGATAGTTTTGTCGATCCGTTTATGGGTACCCAGGTGATGGGAGCGGACACAATCACACGTATTGTCAAGGAAGTAAAAGATGACGATTCTGTAAAAGCAGTTGTGTTACGAATTGACAGTGGCGGTGGGCTCGTTGTCGCCGCTGACACTATATGGCGTGAATTAGTGCGACTTAAAGAAGTTAAGCCACTCGTGGTGTCAATGGGGGATGTAGCGGCATCAGGAGGCTATTACATCGCGGCTCCCGCAGATACGATAGTTGCTGAACCCGGAACGATTACGGGGTCTATCGGCGTTATTGGCGGTAAGTATAGTTTCAAGGGGCTTTATGAGAAACTCGGTATCCATAAAGAGATTCTCAAACGGGGACAGCATGCTGATTTTTACACCGATTACGGGGACTATCCGCTTGCTGAAAAAGCAATCGTACAGAAGCAGATTAAAGAAATTTATGACGATTTCACTGAAAAAGTTGCTCTCGGACGAACCGAGCTAACAGTCGAGGATGTAGATAGACTTGGACGGGGGCGCGTCTGGTCAGGCAGACAGGCAAAGGAAAACGGGCTTGTAGATGAGTTAGGCGGTTTAAGTCTCGCAATCGCAATCGCGCGAGAACACGCAAAATTGGGAGAAAAGTCGGTTGAGATAATTGAATTTCCGAAAAAAACGTGGATGTCGGAACTACTCAGCGGCCTCGGAGTTCCATTCGTCTCGATGTGGGAAGGAATTGTAACCCCGAATTCTTTTAAGAACATTGTCCCGCAGGTTTCCTCTGTAGGAGACCTGCGGATGGAGGACAGGGGTGTGGGAGTTGAGTCTCAGTTGGAGTTTATTACACAGTACGGTGGCTTGAGCACCACCGCGAGGCTTCTAAACATAATCAGAAAGCATCGGTTGTTTCTTCTCATGCCTTATCAGATAAGTTTAGGTAATTAACAAGAGTGTGTCAGAATTAAAATCGTAGAAGTTGATGCTTCGGAGTTAGGTTAAAATGCTCTTTGCCAAGAACTACACGACACTACGTCGCAAGATGGTTCGGAACCAGATTGAAGCGCGTGGTATCTACAATCCGCAAGTGCTTGCTGTTATGCGAAAGGTGGAGCGGCACCTATTTGTAAAACCGCAATACCTCAATGTGGCGTATCAGGATGGAGCGTTACCAATTGATTGTGACCAAACGATCTCACAACCGTATATTGTTGCATTGATGACAGACTTGCTGGAACTCACTCCAACTTCAAAAGTTCTTGAGATCGGAACGGGGTGTGGTTATCAAACGGCGATACTGGCAGAATTGGCAGGAGATGTTTATTCTGTTGAGATTATATCCGGACTTGTCAAAAGTGCGAAAGTGCGATTAGAGGCACTCAACTATCGAAACATTCATCTCAGAAAAGGAGATGGGTATTACGGTTGGCAAGAACACGCGCCTTATGATGCCGTGCTTGTCGCTGCCGCACCTATGGACGTGCCGGAACGACTCATTCAGCAACTCAAACCAGGCGGTAGGATGGTGATTCCTGTCGGTGGTTCTGAACAAAATCTCCTTTTAATTCAAAAAGGACTTCAAACTGATGAGAGTTCGATACAATCTTTCAAAACGACTGAGATTATCCCTGTCCGTTTTGTGCCGATGACAGATGGACTGAATTAAAGTGGGAAAGGCTTGTAACCCCGAATTCCACTGAGTTGATACTGGTGCACTTTCAAGGCATATCTTCAGGAAAATAAGATAAATAATCCTAAAAAATATATATCACTATGAAGGAAATAATAGATTGAAGCATATATTCTGTCTAATTCTACTCATCGCGTTGCTTTTTCCAGCTGTCGCCGCGGCTGCATTCAATAATATTGGTGTTGGCGCGAGACCGTTAGGTTTAGGTGGAGCCTTCGTCGCGCTTGCTGATGATAGCAACGCCGCAGATTACAACGCTGCAGGATTAGGTTATATTGATGAGGTCCATCTCGCTGCTACGCACGCACAACGCTTTAGGGGGCTCATTACCTATAATGCCCTCAGTGGTGTTATTCCGCTTGGAAGAATAGGGTCAATTGGGGCGGGTTTCGGGGACTTGGCAGAAGATTCCGATGTTTACCATGAACAGACGTTGCGTCTCTCTTATGGAAATGCCCTTTTCAAACAATTCGCGATCGGTGCGAATCTGAAACTCTTCCGGACCTCTTTTGACGCGGCAAACGAATTCGTCGCAGAGAATCCGTATTTCGTCAAAACCTCCAGTTCAGCTGTTTCTTTTGATCTCGGTGTAATTGCAAAACCCTTCCAGAGTCTGAGCCTGGGGGCGTCAGTAGAGAATCTGCTTCCCGCCGATATGAGCATATCTGACACTCAAACAGATTCGGTGCCGTTAAACATTCGTGCTGGTTTGGCATACAGACTTGCGTCTATCGCGGAGATGAGTGCACAAGGTGCCGCAGTCAGCAATTTGTTGAAAGGCAGTCTTGGGAGTCTTGAGGTAGCGTCTCGCAATGGCGAAATTTATATACGCACAGGAATGGAAGTCTGGTTGAATAACTCCATCGCCGTTCGTGGTGGTTATGGTGTGAAAAGTGGAGGGAGTTCGGCAACGACTCTGAGTTTCGGTGGAAGTGCTAAACTTCCAATCAGTGGTACTGCCCTCCA
>JAPOOP010000110.1 GCA_026713385.1 Candidatus Poribacteria bacterium
ATTGCTTTTATGTCTTGTGATCTTCTTTCCGGTAGTGGCTCTGGCAGGACCGGGTCGAACAGGCGCGCAAATTTTGAACCTTGGTGGCGGTGCGCGGGCGAGAGCTCTCGGCGACGCTTTTTCTGCGATGTCTGGGGATGTCACCACAGTGCTTTGGAACCCAAGTGGACTTGTAGATATACCCAATAGTAAATTCCGTACTGGTAGACAGGCAACCCAAGTCTCAATGTCTTATACAGATTACGCCACTCCTTTCGGAGAAGCCATAGGATCATCATACTATGTCATCATCTCTGGCGCGATGCCCCTCGGTGATGTTGGCACTATCGGCGCGACACTCCAGATGCAGGGACAGGGCACAATCGCTGTGACAACAGATTCCCCTGATATTCTTCGTGAGGAAAGTCTCGGCACCAATTTTGCCCTGACGTTCTCATACGCCGACCGTATAACAGAGTCTTTATCAGCCGGAATCAACGGTAAAATGATTCGGATGGTTCTCGGACGCGAGAGTGGAAGTTCCTATGCGGTTGATTTGGGAATGCAATATCTCCTGCCATTCGATTCTATCTCCACAACGCTCGGTGTTGCAATACAAAACGTTGGACCCGGTATCTCTCTTTTTGATGAGAACCGAGCAGATCCCTTACCGCGGTTTTTGCGAATTGGTGCCTCCATGAGTCTTTTTCGTACGGAGTTTCTCCATATTCGTCTCGTAAGTGGTGTCACTGCCTATATTGATAAATTGGCAGAGGATGAAAACGAATTAGCCATTGATTTGGAGCGGCTTAACGCTGAAAGAGAAGAGAAATTGACCCGAGCGCAACTCCTTTCGGATCGCGGGGTCGGTATCCGGGCATTTGAATGGCGGCACCTTCAAAAGAGTCTCGGTTTGGAGTATTGGATCGGTGACATGCTTGCACTTCGGGGCGGCTATAAAATTGAACCCGGCACCAACCTATCGGATTTAACGGATCTATCGAATTTAAATCTATCGAATTTAAGTAGTGGGCTTACTGTTGGGATCGGTGTGAAGACATATTTATTCAATCTTGATTTGAGTTACAGTACGCCTTTCGGTCAAAACAAGAGAGGGCTTATTGAGGCAACAGGAATCATCGTTTTTTAAATTATCGTAAAATCCGTACAGATTGCGAAAAACAGGAGACTCACTTCATGAAAACGACACTCTCAATGATTCTCATTGTGTTCTTTATGATGCCTACTCTTACACCAAATGCCTTCGCCCAAGATTCACTGCAATGGGGTTTACCTGAAGGGGCCAAAGTCCGCCTCAGCAAAGGGTCGATAGCCAAAATTGCGTACTCTCCCGATGGTACGCGTTTGGCGGTTGCGAGTTCTATAGGTGTTTGGATTTACGATGCACAGACTGGACAAGAACTCGATCTGCTCCCAGGAAGTGCGTATGACGTAGCATTCAGTCCCGATGGACAAACCCAGGCAAGTGCAGATGGAGGGGAAATCCGTTTGTGGGATGTCAATACTGGAAGACACATCCACACCCTTGAGCATACGGATGCGGTCTGGGGCGTAGCGTTCAGTCCCGATGGCAGCACACTCGCAAGCGGGAGTTCGGACGGCACGGTGCTGCTATGGGACACCACACCTACCTCACCGGAACCGAAACAAATCGCTGCGGATGTCAATAAGGACGGTATCGTCAACATCATCGACCTGACCTTGGTCGCGTCGAATTTTGGGAAAACAGGACAGAACACTGCCGATGTCAACAGCGATAGTGTCGTCAATATCGTTGATCTCACATTAGTTGCGGGTGCGTTTGGCACGACCGCCGGTGCGCCGTCAATGTGGAATCTTGATCCAGAGATCGCGCCTACAAGAACCCAAGTAGAACAGTGGCTGCGTGAAGCACGGCAAATGAACCTGACAGATTCCACTTTTCAGCGCGGGATTCTCATCTTGGAACAACTCCTTGCATCATTAACTCCAAAAGAAACAGCATTGCTACCCAACTACCCCAACCCATTCAACCCAGAAACGTGGATACCCTATCAACTATCAGAACCTGCGGAGGTCAGTATCTCTATCTATTCAGCAGATGGAAGATTGGTGCGGAGATTGGATTTAGGGCATCAATCTGTGGGGGTGTATGAATCTCGGAGCCGAGCGGCGTATTGGGATGGGAAAAATGCCCTCGGTGAATCTGTTGCGAGCGGTTTGTATTTCTATACGCTCACTGCAGGCGATTTCACCGCGACACGCCGAATGCTGATACGGAAGTAAATTCGTGTCTGTGGACGGGGATCGAGGTAAAACACTCTTTTTAGAGTTAGCACTCCGCGGCTACGACCTCTCGAAACTACGCGACGAACCGACAACCGCCGAGATACTCAAAATCGGATAAAAAGGCGTTTGCAATGTTAAAGAATTTTTGGTGGATCTCGGGGTATTGAAGCATAACCCGCCCTATAAACTCGTCATCAACGGGAACGAACTGAAAATGAAGGATATCGAAACATTTTAAGGAGGCACTCTCTTGAAATCTTTTTTCAGAAGCGTATCGGTGTGGCTCTTCATTCTGAGCTGCGGAGAAGAATCGGAAGACCCGATCCGCCTGCAGCCCGAAGGTGCTACAGGGACGCTTGCAGCGATGAAAGTGCCAACGCAAGCGGCACCCGCGGCACCCCAGATGTTAGTGCCAGCAGGGACACCGACGGTAAAGTCAGTCGGCTACTACAGCGACTATAAGTTAACGAAACCCGTGAAAGGGGGCGTCCCCGCAGGGAAGACCCTCTTCATCAAAGTTGAGTTTTCCGAAGGGATGAAACTCGTTGTCGCTGACGATAAGACCGCCCGCCCGATACTCTATCGTCGGATCGCAGGGAAA
>JAPOOP010000384.1 GCA_026713385.1 Candidatus Poribacteria bacterium
CGATAGAGATAAATGGGGTTGAGAATTTCACACATCCCATCAGTCCCTTCTTTGATGACTCCGTAAGTAGCGAGTTCGCTGATGATGTCATCATCCAGATTGAAGTCCACACCTTCATCCCGCGCCATAATTCGCATCAAAACACTTTCAAAACGCGGATCTTTGCGAATATTGGTTGTTAAATGCTCAATGTTGGTATTCCGTCCTCTGAGGAGTTGGGTATGTGCAGTCGTAAAGTGCCCCAGCGTAATCGTTTCGTTTTTTGGGATGTCTAATTCCTCCGTGAGAATTTGTGCAAATCGATTGACGAGTACGGGTTGTCCGGCGGTCTGCCTATGAATGGACGCAATAACCTCTGGCGCGAAAACCTGTCCGACCTCGTTCGTATATTGTTCAAGTAGTTCTTGCACCTGTTCAAGCGTAAAGTTCGGCAAACGGAATTCATCTTGGATATTGAATGGAGAGACAGAGCGATCATAATTGAGTTGGTTAATGCTTTTGACCCCGACAATACCAACACTGTGGGGGCATCTTGGCTTACCGGAGATATAGATATGACGGAGGGCATACAAAAAGTCACTCACAACAGTTTGTGGGATTCCATCGAACTCGTCAATGATGATAACAACTCGCTGATTTTGAAGGAAGTTTGAGAGTTGTTGGAAAAACGTCATCATAGAGAAGCTATCAGTTATACCCGTTTTCTCCAAAAATTGCGTGAGTGCTTCTGAAGGAATCTGTCCACGTTTCTGAAAAACTTTTTCTATTTCCCTACGTATCAGGTAAGAGAGCCGCTCGTAAAAAGTAGCAGGCGCGATGTTGCGAACGACCTGAAAGTCCAACTGAATCGGGAAATAGGTCGAATCTTGTGTTACAAGTGTTTCAAGTCCCCAGTAAAAAAAGGTTGTCTTGCCGGTTTGGCGCGGCGCGAAGAGGACGATGTACTTGCCATCTTTGACACGATTGATGAAATCCGCAGTTTCTGCAGCGCGCGGCACAATATAATGTTCTGCAGGATTTACAGGCCCCTGTGTTCCGAAACGTCTCATGTTCTTTTTCCCATTGATAAGGTTCAAATTAGAGTATATCACATCGTCCGGTGGAAGTCAAGAATCGGTTGTCTGAATCATAGGATCGTTCAGTTTTTTGTAGGAAGGATCTCCGAATCCCGACTTCCCTCTGTAAGTACGAGTGTTTTCGCTTAGAGTTTTTGATGGGGTTTTGCATGGGGTTTTTGATAGGGGTTTTTGATAGGGCGTTTCCCCAATTTCCCTTTCCTCAATTTCCCCCACCTACAAGGACGGCAACCCTTCAACAATGTCCACCGTCTCTAAACTGACGGTGATGACCTGACCGATCAACTTGACGATGTACTGCGGATCGTCGGCACGGTTCGGGTCGTTGACGATACCACTCCGCTTGTCTGTTTTTACACGATACTGATCCACAATCCACTCCAATGCGGAACGGGTGCCGAGTCGGTAATTATGCGCCTTCGGTGGAATCCCCGATAGCGTAAGGAAATCGTTGTAGGTAAGCGAGGTTTTGTCTTTGGAGAATTTCATCTTCTCCACGCGCCAATCGAGGTGTGCGTCCGGGTTTTGGACGAACTTCAACTTATCGTATTCGGGTTGGGATTCGTAGTTGACGTGGATTTCTGCGAGTCGCTTACCAGCCTCCGCAAATCCCCAGAAGTCTTTCGCAAACGGGATATGCGGCAAATCGCGTTTGAGGTTCGCCTCGTATTTCTCGCGATAGTTGGGATGATGGAGGAGTCCGTAGTTGTAGTGGAAGATGTCCCACTTGGTGATAGTGTCGTCTCGGTAGTGATTTCGGAACGCTGTCAACGCCCAATCGGTGATGTTTTCGCGGCGGTTCGCTCCGTCCTCGTCGTAGATGTAGAAGGGGAAGCATTGGGTCTTTTCGAGTATATCAAGGGACGGAATCAGTTTTGCAGTCAAAGCCTGAAAAGGTTTATTACTTCCAATACCACTAACGCAAATTACTCGGTTTTCCTTTTCGGTTTCTGGCGCGGGGAAGGTAGCAGGGAAATATGCAACTTCATTGTTCATAATAGTATCAAAAAATAAGTGCGATTTTGTGAAAGGACGATAAAGGGAATTCCTAACTTTGTGTTCAGTATACTCTGCGATCCTATTTTTTTTGAGTTCCCGCTTCAAGTTGCGACTCCATTTGATTTTCGTGTCATCAGACTCTACAAAATCATCAAGTTCAGTCTCGCGATCTGTCCTTTGTGCCCACCGAGCAACTTCCGCGTTGTAAGTTCCAATCATTCTGTTCACGTTTTCAGCCAGGACCTGTTGATTGAAATTGTAAACCCACGCGTCTCGGTTCGTGTTGACACCGATACCATAGGTTTTGAAAATTACCCCTTCAACTAACCATTTTGCTGCCCTCGCTTGTTTAGTTCCCACCGGAATGAATTCATCAAATTCAGCGTGGAGTCCTTCGGTAAGCCACGTATTCCGCTTATCAGGGGTTATCTGCTGCCATTCAATATTTTGGCAATGTTGCTTTGAAATGAGATAATTATACTTGTCTTCTTTACGCCAAAATTCGTCAAGATGAGTATAGAAGATGTTAGCAGTCTTTGGAACTGATTTCGCTGGAGATTTCTTGATGAAAAAGTTGATACTCACCCCAACCTGAATTCCGAACACATTGTGTGTGGTCCCCGAGAGTTTTGGATTCTGACGGACATTCCCACCCAGATCCAGAATGTAAATCGCGTCAAAGTCCTCTGCAATACGTTTTCGCATTCCATCAAAGGCGATACCATCAAGAAAACCGTTATTTGTCACAAAAGCAACAACGCCTTCCTCGCCAATCCTGTCCGATGCCCATCGGATCGCTTTGACATAAGGATCGTAGAGTTTATTTTTGTTAGTTGCCTTAGAATCCTGTACGTATGTGTCCGCAACCCGTTTGTCCATCGTCTCATACTCTCGATTCTGATTATTGTCATTAGCATTGACCTGTCCGACATTATAAGGTGGATTGCCGATAACCACAAACATCTCGGATTCCTTCTGCCTCTCAACGCGTGCGGTGTTGTCGGGCGTGAACAGTTGCAGCTGCTCTCTGTCCTCCGCCAATTCAAACGTATCCACGAGGCATAACCCTTCGTAGGGGATATAGCGGTTCGTCGCCGTGTAGAACTCGTGTTCTATGTTGAGATTGGCGATGTAGTACGGTAGGAGCATCACCTCGTTGCACTGGAGTTCCGGCGGGTCGGCGGTGTATTTTCGCTCCAGCGAGATAGGGTCAAGTTCCTGCATGATGCGGACGATGAAGTTGCCGGTCCCAACGAACGGGTCGATGATGTTCACACCGCTGTCCGAAAGGGAACGGTTGAACTCGGTCATGAGGATATGCTCGACGCTTTTCACC
The DNA here is from genome assembly GCA_026713385.1 of Candidatus Poribacteria bacterium. Lineage (GTDB taxonomy): Bacteria > Poribacteria > WGA-4E > WGA-4E > WGA-3G > WGA-3G. The sequence continues at coordinate 3,412 of JAPOOP010000384.1, forward strand.
ATGAAATCGACAATCGGTTGCGGTGTATAGACGATGCCGTGCGTGTCTGCGACCTTGACGGAGAAACCTTGAAAAAACTGCTCGTAGACGGTGTTGAGGAATCCCTGTTTTTGTGAGAAATCGGTAATCGTGCTGGCTGTTCTCTCGATTGCGGTGTAGAAGGGTTCCAACAGCCTCAGAAATTCCGAGCGATTCAGTGTCCGTTCAGTTAGCACATCAATGACGGTTTCAATTTCACGGGCGATAATATTGCGTCGCGTAAAGTCAGGATTATCGAAGACGGTGCGGAAGATACGCTCAGTCAACAGGTGCTGGATGAGCATCTCCTCCACCGCAGCGACGGAGAGATTCGGATTAATCGAGGCTTGACACTGTTTGTGGAAACGGGTAAAGGCATCTTGAAAGTGCAGGTTGTTCTGGCGTTCCGTTTCGATGAGTGTCGCCAACTCTTCACCGAGTTGAGGCACCGTGTCTCGGAATTCGGCGACGGCGGTGTGCCATTCGGAGATGTTCTCTTCCTGATAGGCGAAAAAGCCCTGAAGCACGCGGACGAGGTTTTTCGGGTCGGTGATGTCCAAATCCAATTGCAACTCCCCGTGCTGGTAAAGGAGCGCGTGCGTCGGGGATTGGATAACGATGTTTTTTGATGGGTAGCCTGCCGCAAATTTCTTGGACGCTTCGACGTGGAGGTCGTCTTGTGTATCCTTTGCTTCCCAGTAGCCGTAGGGGATTTTGAAGGTATCAACGACTTCGCCATCAGGACGGATTTTCCTATTTGAACCTCTCTTATCAGTAGGGAGCGCATGCGTCTTTTCACAGAGGAGTGTGAGCTTGGATTGGTGGCAGTAGTGTTGGAGCAATCCTTGAAATGCGGCACGGACGGTGCCTTCGTTCTGTTCGCCGAGTCGCTCGTATTCTTTGAGTTCGGCGTAGTAGGTTTTGATGGGTTTGTGAGTGGGTTTGATGTTGAGATTTGACATGGTTTCTAAGCATCTATCTCATAATTGGGACGCCTCTATTCGACACCGTACCCTGCATCATTGATGCCCACCCTTCCGGAAATAGGCTTTAAAGCCGACGAGTTCAAAGAAAAGCGGAGATGTCATTCCTTCAGCGCGTCGATGTTCTACGATCTCTAAAATGGAGTCGCCGAACCAAATCTTGCCGCTTTTTGGATCGATGCCAGCTGTTTGTCCAATTCGATCGGAGATATCATGTTGCTCTTGGTATTCTGCCCAAATTTGCTTGGTTTTTCGCGAATCAGCTTCTGTCCAATTTGGATGTTCCATCATTGATTCCTCCGTTTTTTCGCAGCCCGGGTTTGAAAGTGGACTTCTTATGCGAGAAATTACTTGAACTTCTCCTAACGAAAGGATACCATGAAAATTCGCCCTATGTCAAATTTATTTCTATAGGACTTACGTATTGCCTCTTAAAGTCTCCCTGATAAGGGGGATTTAGGGGGTTAAATACGGCAAAATAACGCCTTTTCAGCGAAATATACCATTTCTCTGTTTAATTTGCGTAAGTCCTGATTCATTTATCTCTCCAATGTATTTCGTATCCAACGTTTATTTCCTGTAAAAGCCGTCCCACGACTCGCTCTGACTCACTTTCTTTCTTACCAGAATAAGAATCTCCCTCTTTGTAACGCGCCAAAGTATCCAATAAGGCTTCCATCTCAAAGTTAAGTTTTGAGAAACTCAATTTTTTCAGAAGAAAGAGTGGTAATTTTTCGGATAATATTTCTGATGTTCCACCTTCAAAAAAGACATTGGCGATTCCCAATCGGAAATATTCATCTTTGCCGATCTCACTCGGAATCCTCTTTTTTACTCCACTCCCGAATACCCTCTGTTTGCTCGCCTTCATCTTTATGAAAAACCTGTTAGCGCAAGTAGGGCTTTTAACCCATTCTCCCCTTTCCTATGGAGGAAATCCGCAATGCGTTCGACAGACAGCTTTTCCCTCTCAATACGATTCTTGAGATGTCGTAGATTTTCCTTACTTTTTCGTTGATATTCAGACGGAATATGTATCTTCGATCAGTTCAATAACAACTAACAGAAGAAACGGCTTGTAAGATGCCCGGCGTTCATATCTGCCTAAACTTTTAATCTTTTCGAGATGGTCTTGTAGGATGGCAACCACCATTCTTTTCTCGCCTGCGTCATTTGATACTATTTCCGTATCAGCATCTTGCGAGTATCAGTAAAATCTTTTGAAGAAAAGGTGTAAAAATAAACACCACTTGCGACCGGTTCACCAAATTTATTTCTCCCGTCCCAATACGCAGCTCTATCACGAGATTCGTAAATACCAGCTGACTGATAGCCTAAATTTAGATTTCGAACCATCTTACCATCGACAGAATATATAGAGATACTCACATCAGAACTTTTTGCCAATTGATAAGGTATCCATGTCTCTGGATTAAAAGGATTCGGATAGTTTGGCAGCAGATGTGTAAATTCAGGTAAATCAACAACTAATTCAGGCGCTGCAGGTGCATCGCTTATTTCAAATCTAACAATCTCTGTAAAGTCATATTTTGAGAAATTTTCTGCCCTATCCCATAAAGTCATCTCGGCAAGTCCCCAGATCCCCGGAACACTACCCACCGGAAGTATAATTCTCTGATTATACTCTTTGTAAATTTTGGGGTTACCACTCGGATACATGCGACTTCTTTCACTATGATAATGCCAGAAATGATGCATGGAACCATGAGGGTCTCGCAAATACATTCCACTTATCCTATAACCGCTTATATTGTCTTTAACAAGGAAAGATATATCTACGGTTGTCTCACCATTGGGAGCTTCAGGAACCGTGGGTGATGCAGAGATAGTTATTCTATTTACATCAAGCACTGGAGGCTGTAAATCAGGATTTGTGGTTTTGATAACTATTGATTTAGGAATCTCGTCTAAATGATGATATTGATTACCAGGGCGAGTGTCTGGCTCGTTAGTAAATGTAATATTGATACTATTATGTGCTATATCCTTCATGCCTATGTTATTCATTTCGTATCTACCACTTGGCATATAGTCGGGTATAATAAAATCAACGCTTACCTTTCCAGTATCAGGATTATATCCGCCATAATTAAAAACTCCATTTCGGGAGTACGTTTCTACATATTCATCATTCATGGCACTATTGACATGTTCTATACCGGATTTTTCTATAATATCCCAAGTTGCTGTGATAATTTGGTAATCTTCGCCTTCATCAGTAAGCCCTTCTGACAATGACAACTTCATAGAGTTTTTAACATATTGCGGGGCATCTAAATCCTCAAGCGGATTGTTAATATAGCACTGCCAACCAAATGTTCGCTTATTTTGATGTCTTACTTGGTTGTTACTATCTTCAAGTGAAATATTTTCTGGCGACCAATAACCGCTTTTTGCGTATTTAGACACTGTGCGCTCGCCTCGAAAAACATGGCTTTCGTTAACACGATTACCAAATTCATCTATTGCGCCAAGTCGCATATCAAAATAGACACCAGATGTCATATCTACTGGATAAATCCTAACATAGAGACTTCTAGCCGTATCAAATTGACTTTCTCCATGGATCTCTATATCAACTGTTAATAATTTATCTTCTTCTGGTTCACCGTCTACCCTTATATCAACTTTTACAATCTGACCAGGATAGATATAATCTGGATAGAGATTATACACCTCAAAGGTTAAATCTTCTCTTATTTTAGAGATATAACGTGTGCCGTGCATAACCCTATTTTGGATAAACTCGTATTTGGCAGGTGAACGAGAACGCAGTTTATCCGGTCTAACAATATAGTGACTGATACTTTCAGCCATATCCTCGTCTGGGTTTTTACCGTGAGCATACGCAGATACAAATTCTAATTGTTTGGTGGTAAACCAGTCATTGCCATCTTTTTCCCATCCGCCCAATTCAATCCAATCTTGTTTTAGTTGTTCGTCGAAAAGATAATGCCACAGGAAATGTGCTTTCTCATGCAGAATTAATCTGTGAATAGCGTCTGAACTACCCCCTTTAAATCCGCTTTCCATAAACTCTATATATCCCTCTGTTGGCCAAGCCACAGCACCTGCCTGCGGGTACAACGGATGTGGAAGACCATCTAATCTTCTGACAATATATTTTAATCCGGGTGTTTTCAGCATACCTGTGGGATATTCCTCAAGCATTGAGATGAGTTCTATCAACTCATCATTCTTAAAGGGCATAAACCTACCTGAGTGCTCGGCAGTTGTGTTTTCCGTAAGTTCTTCATAACTTGGCGGATTTACACTTACTGCATATCTTTCCGCAAGGATATGATCCACTGCTCGTTTATTGTTGCCATTATCAGTGATATAACGCACAACAGCATTATGTAGCCTTCTGGAAAAGAATCTACCTCTTATGCCTGCTATTTCTGCCAATCTTTTGTCAGCATAGTCAAACGCATGAGAAGATATAGAAACCAAACTAAACTTTTCCAGATTAGCGAACACTATATCATCAGGTAAATGATTACCCATTAATCTCCAATAACTCAAGTCGTTTTCTCGATGAAACCAATATTGCGGTACTGATTCAAAAGCTAAAAGTAACAACTGGGCAAGATCAGAATTCCACTGATCTGATAAATATACACCATATTGCTGTCTTAATTGTAAGGACGCTGTGCTATAACTTACTTTAACAGGTTCATCAACAAGGATTACTTCTACCGGTTGCACCACAGATACTGATTCAGAGCCAGAAGGGGTCTCATCTATTTCCCAATGGTAAGTAAAAGGTTCAGCATGTGAAGAATATACAGAGCTGATGAGCAGAAACATAACTGTTATTCTAATAGCTGCTGTTAGAGCAAATTTTCTAAAAAACATTTGATTCTCCTTTTTATACCGGACCTTTTTTCCTTTCTTTTCGCTAATCCGCGTCATCTGTATCACCCGTGTCAATCCGCGATTTGCGGCGTACTCGCCCCGGTGAATGCCACACGGAGAACCTTCATACCCGGGGAAGTGCATAAGCACTTCATACCGTTGATTCTGATTCATGAGACGTGCATTCAGACAATTAACAGAACACCCGCCCAACTCCAGACCAAAGCGTATTAACTTTTTTATAGTAAAATCCACAATTAAGTGTGCACATTGCGATCAGTACGGTTAGGAAACCGCACCTACCGGTTCGGGATTCCGGGCGAGGTTACTGCCAACGGCACGTCCATCAGGACAACTTAATTCGCTGCATTCAGTATCAGCGTTATACCACTAATGAGGATGTAACCCAACGTGCTGACGAGACTCCAATTCACCTGAAACTTCTCTTGCACCTCTAAAACATCGCCCGGATAGAGTAAAACTTGTTGCGTCGTGTCATCAACAGAGACTGACGTGAAAGGCACCTTTAGAGTCATGCCATCCCGACGGTGGATGAGAACCTCTTCACGGTCCGCTGATGCTTCAAATCCGCCGCTGAGCGCGACGGCTTGCGAAAGATTCAGCGGTCCACGAACCCGTTGTGCACCCGGC
>JAPOOP010000109.1 GCA_026713385.1 Candidatus Poribacteria bacterium
GATCTCCGTCTTTAGGTGAAATAATTGTAGATTCCTCATTTTTTGAGAAAACAGATTCAAACTCTTCCTCTGCTAATAAAGTGTCAATTGCTTTACAGATAGTTTCTTCAGTAAGTTCTTGGACAATCATCATATCAGATGCCCAGAAATATAAGCCGTTGGCACATTCTCCTGTCTTTTTGCAGCGTTTCATCAAAGTGTCAATATTTTGGAGGGTAAAAAAGACCGCAGAGAAACTCTCACCGTTCGGAAAGGTGACTTGAACGTCGACATTATCGTTGTTCGGATCCAGAGACGCAATTCCGCGATAGATCGTCAATTGGTAGTCATCGCGCTGAACAGTTGTGTAGGGTTTATCCATTTCTATTTACCTCCAAAATGTTGTAAAATCTCATTAATTACCTTCTGCTGGTTGTCTTTACCAGAAATCCCTAAAATTTCTGGCTGATCGCCTCTGATTCTCCAGTAGACTCGCGCACCACCATAACTGCGTGATTCGGTAATTCCTCTACCAATCGGTTTATTTCCTATCCCGGGATTCATATTCCCCTTTTTCAACTGGTCTGTAATTTTTTTAATTTCTGCTTGGAAGGATATTAGTGTTTTCTAGCCTTCCCGTAGAAGTAAAGGATTTTCGGAAATTCGATTGGTTAACATTCTTCAGATAATCATTTCGTTTTTGGATGTTGATTTTTACGGATCCTAGGTATTTTGTCTCCTTCTGGAAAAATAATATGAGTCAGGTCCAATTGGTATTATACCTGATTCGCGTCCTTGTGTCAAGTTTGGGATTGGGAAAAGGAATCAATTTTAAAAAGGTAAAACGAATGCCCTTTTGAACTTTCGGAACAACCGTGTAAAGAGTACCACAGCCTCAGGGTCCTGGCGTTTCGGTGAAAATTGGTAAGTACCCTCACCTTCCTCCGCATACGATAGTGCATAGACCCCACGCGCCTGCCGCCCGAATGCAATAAGCCCAAAAGCCTGTCCACCATGGTATATTTCAGATATATTTTTCTTACCTGTAGCAATAGCGATGATACCATAGACGTGCGAATATCCGATTGTAATAACACCAACAGAAGACATACCACCTATAGAGATCACACCACAAGAGCCAAGACCGCCGATGGAAATCACGCCAAACGAAAAGTTGATGCCTACTGAGATAATTCCGATAGAAAAGTTGCCAACTGAAATGATTCCTGATGAAAATATGCCGTAACTTATATGAGGAAACCCCAAATCCAGCAGCAGATCCCTACCGGTGTGCCAGAGATCTAAAAAGCCTGTGATGTCAACTTTGGCCATCCCTAAATACCATGCAATCATGTACGCTACGAAAGGCGCGCACATTAGGAGGACCAAAACAGCAAAGATGGTATGGTATTTCCGAACATATCCGTTAAACGTATCTCGGAAGATTTTCGCGTCGAAAGGAAGGTTGTGAAGATCTTCAGTTTCTGACTGCTTTTCTGGACTTTTGGCCATCTCTTTTCCCTCCAAGAACACTGCAAACAATGTCTCATCTTAATTTTTGCGCAGTATACGCTACAATCTGTGGATGGATTTCCGCGCTTCGGCAGGGTCGAATTTACCTGCGATAATCAGGAACGCGTTGTTGGGTTTATAGTAGTCCTTCCAAAATTGCTGTAACTCATTAAGCGTGATGGTCTGGACATGTGCGGGAGCACCACCGTATTGCCCACCTTGCGGTATAGGGTACAACAGGGCCCGCGCATGGTTTAAGCCTGCTAATTGGATTATATTATGCTTTTCAATCGGTGGCAAAACTTTCCAACGGTGGGAGTTCTGGGTAGTTCCCGCGGGCATATCGCCACGCGAGGATGCCTTCGACGATCATCCAAATCTGTAAAGCTTCAACGACAATGCCGAATCCGAGGAGTAAATACTTGCCAGTGAAAAGCCAGCCTGTCTCAGGATTGAACATCTGGTGTAGCATTGCCCAGGCAGGCATGATAAGCATGACGATCATTGGAAGGAGGGCAAACCAAATCGGTTTGTTGCGGCGTAGGAGGTAGAAAACGATGACCATGAAGGCTAATCCCGCTAAGAGTTGATTCGTTGCACCGAAGAGGGGCCAGAGCGTCAAACCGCCACTACCGGGGCCACTTGGTCCTTGGAACAGAGCAACAGCCGCGGCGAGCACTAATGCAAAGGCAGTCGCTATATAACGGTTCGTCAACGGCTTGAAGTTAACCGTTTGCGCCAGTTCGTGAATAACATAGCGTTGGAGTCGAGTCGCAGTATCTAAGGTTGTGGCGGCGAAACTCGCAACGAGTACCGCCATAATTGCAATGCCCATTTTGAGCGGAATACCGAGGGAGGCGAGGAAATTCCCACCGCCATCGACAAACGCACTCACCTTCGCCTTGAGTCCGTGGCTTGCCCAACCGCTGACGACTGTGGTAGTCCCATCAGGATTTGTTTCCGTCTTGATAGCATAACGTGCTTTCCAGGCATCGTGATTCGTAACCGGGGTTGCACTATCTGCTTTGACAATCGGTTGGAATGTGTAGCTTGCACCGGTACCTGTCCGGTTGAAAATCCCCATACCGATGCCAGCACAGCAGGCAAGAATAACAATAACGGCAAGTCCACCCTCAAGTAGCATTGCGCCGTATCCTACGTATTGCGCGTCGCCTTCGGACGCGACCTGTTTACTGGAAGTTCCAGAGCTGACCATACAGTGGAAGCCGCTGACCGCACCGCACGCAATCGTAATGAATAGAAAGGGCCAGATCGGTGGGGCATCGGGTGGGATGTCTGAGGCAATAGCAGGCGCGGAGGCTGTCAGGTCCGCTCTGCCTGTCAGACCCGCAACGGCAAGTCCAAGCACTAATAAGAGCAGTGCCAATACCAATTCGTGGCTGTTAATGAAATCACGCGGTTGTAGAAGCGTCCAGACCGGTAGCACTGAGGCAATAAAACAGTAGACAAAAAGCACCAACGTCCAAATCACCACGACGTTCAGGTAAGTTTGTCCGAGCAAAGGGATGCCGAACCACTGCGAGAGATCAATCGGTAAGACGTAGGCACCGAGTGCCATCCCAATGTACATGATACCGAGCGCGACAATGGAAGGGATGAGAATATTGCCACCCTTACGATAGATCCAGATACCGATGGCGATTGCAAGTGGGATTTCTACCCAAACAGATAGGACAGATTCAGGATAGTAAGAGAAGATCAGGGCAATGACCAGACCGAAGATGGCGAGGACAATCGTCAGCCCTATGAAGAGGACGAAAAGGAAGAGAAATTTAGCGCGGTGACCAATCATTCGACCTGCAACTTCGCCGACGCTTTGCCCACGATTGCGAAGGGATACAACAAGCGCGCCAAAGTCATGGACAGCCCCGATGAAAATCGATCCGAGGACGACCCAAAGTAGTGCCGGCAGCCATCCCCAAAAGACAGCAATAGCAGGTCCAACGATAGGACCTGTACCAGCGATACTCGTGAAATGGTGACCAAAGATAATTTCTTTTTTCGTTGGAACGTAATCGACATCATCCCGAAGTTCTTGACTCGGTACCGTGGCTTCGGAATCTAATCCGAAAATCTTTCTCCCTAACCATTTACCATACGTATGGTAGGCAACGATGAAGCCGATAAAGCTCAAAACCGCAATAATAAGTGTGTTCATTTTTTAATTTTACCTTTTTATTGCAGTCAGCCGTCAGGTCGGATTTTCTGCGAAAATCCTCTCAGCAGTCAGTAAAGAAGTTTCCGCAGTTTCCGTCAGCAAGAAAAGAGGCATTGTGTAACGCTTGCGTCTTTGCTAATTGCCGATAGCCGAAAGCCATTTTCGAGGTGAGTTCGGGTATTTCACGCGCCTCCCCGTAGACCTGCAGGTGAAAGTTTGGCTTATCTAATGCCCATTAAAACCTCAAACGTGAGCTGATCCAATTTCTCGTATCCGAGTCCTTTTTGGGCAAGGGTGTCGGGTTCAAAATCTATCTTTCTCAGTTTTCCGACGCTCTCGGCATTGTAATTTGCCATGAGTGATTCAAGCTCAGGATCGCGTGCTTGAATTTCCGCGAGAATCCCTTGAATTTCCGCATCTTCATTGAAACGGCGTGCTTTCTCTTTTAGAATCAGATAACTCCGCATGCACCCTGCAGCAAAATCCCAGACCCCTTGTTCGTCTTCAGTCCTGTAGGCGTGTGCATCAAAGTGCCGAGATCCGTCCCAGTTGACATCTTCAAGGAATTTGACGAGGAAGAATGCGCTTTTGATATTTTCGGAACCGAAGCGCAAGTCTTGGTCGAAACGACTCATCTTCTGGTCGTTGAGGTCAATGTGAAAAAGTTTCCCTGCTTCGTGTGCCTGTGCGACACCGTGGATAAAATTCAAACCTGCCATCGTTTCATGGGCAAATTCGGGGTTAACACCGACCATTTCTGGGTGGTCAAGTGTCTCAATAAAGTGGAGCATGTGTCCTGTTGTGGGCAGATAGATGTCGCCGCGTGGTTCATTCGGCTTTGCTTCAAGCGCGAAACGGAGATCGTAACCTTGGTCTTTAACATAGTGCGTGAAGTAATTCATTGCCTCGCGGTTCCACCTGACGGTATCAGGTCCGTTTTTAGAGGCATCTACTTCTGACCCTTCACGACCGCCCCAGAATACATAAATGGTCGCGCCGAGTTCAACACCGAGATCAATAGCATTCAAAGTTTTCTGGATTGCAAATGCTCGCACTTTCGGATCGTTAGCGGTAAACGCGCCATCTTTGAAGATTGGATGGTAGAAAAGATTTGTTGTTGCCATTGGCACCTTCATACCATGATCTGAGAGTGCCTTCTTGAATTCGCTAACGATTTTATCGCGTTCAACGGCTGAAGCATCAAAGGGGACCAAGTCGTTATCGTGTAAGTTAACGCCGTACGCGCCGAGTTCGCTTAATTTTTGGACTGTATATGTGGGTTTCAAGGGGGGCCTGACAACATCACCAAATGGATCGCGTCCGGGATTACCGACCGTCCATAATCCAAAGGTAAACTTATGCTCAGGCTTAGGCTGATACTGTTCTGACATTCATTTACTCCTATTGCTTATAATTTTGACATGCTTATGAGCCAACGTTTAAATTATACCATATTTGGTATATTTGTTGCAAATTCTTATCGTTGTCTGCTCAGGATCATTTATGGTGAATTGAAAAAGTAGGCAGACATTTTAACAAACATCAAAATGCTCCGGCTCCGTTGGCGAGGTTTCC
>JAPOOP010000108.1 GCA_026713385.1 Candidatus Poribacteria bacterium
CACACGCCGAAGGGCGCACAGGCGCGGAAAAACTGCGACACTCGTAACTGTTGTCCGAGTTGTATGAAGTCTTGTGTGAAGATATGCTTAACGGGTATAAAGTGGGGGGGGGGTAAAGCGGCTTGTTAAAATCCTGCTCACACCCTGCGGTGTGAATGAAATCTCAGGGGACGGATGCGCGGCGGTACCACACACTTCCTCAAGCGTCGGCATAGGGGACCCAGGCTCGACACGCTTGATATGGATGTGTGCGTTCTGTGTGTTGGACAATTGTATCCTCCGTTTTTGGGTTGAAAAAATGTGTCGCTGCTATTTCTCTTGAGGAATATCTTAATTCTACAATCTGCTGTGGTTATAATAGGTCGATCAGGACTTACGCAAAATTGGCTTCTATGCTAAAGTTGAGGCGATATTCCCGAAGAATGCGCAATAATGCACGTCGCATGAATCAGAATCAACGGTATGAAGTGCTTATGCACTTCCCCGGGTATGAAGGTTCTCCTTATGGCATTCCCCGGGGCGAGTACGCCGCAAAATTGCGCGACGACGAACCAAAGACCGCACAAAAGCGGGGTAACTGCGTAAGTCCTAATATAGTTATTTAGGTCAATCTTTAATTATTATTTATATAAAATAATAATGTCGTGGATAACTAACGATTATACAAAATTTTCAGGTTAAAAGCAAATTATATCAGAGGGGTTCAGTTTTAGTTTCTGGATTTTGAATGATTTCAGTGCTTCAGTGGGGTATGCGGCGAAAAAATTGAATGCCTCTGATTACTTCAAGGAAAAAAATTGACATTTTTTTTCTGTTGCATGTATACTTAACACAAGGTGCCGTCTCTGTAGCACCTTATGTTATACTAACAGAACTTACGCAATTTTGACGATAGATGGAAAACTAAATGCCCCTAACTAAGAGGGAGAGATTTCATAATGAGACTCACGCCAGAGCAGTGCGAAACCTACCGGACGCAAGGCGTGCTGATAGTGAAAAATGCCTTGACTGACGAAGATCTGCAGCCGGTGATTGACGAAATTTCGGATTGGATTTCGGAACGTGCCCTTGCTTTAAAACAGGAGGGTAAAATCGAAAATCTCTACGAAGATGAACCCTTTGACCGACGGTTTGGAAAATTACTTGCACAATCAGGTGAAATGGTAAGTGGCTTGGACATCATGCACTACCGCGGCAAAGCCATCTTTGAATTCCTGAAGAACGACAACCTTTTAGATGCTATTGAAGGCATTGTTGGTCCCGAAATTACTTGCAATCCGATTCAGCACCTACGTGCAAAACCGCCGGTCATAGACGGGAACGCAAGTTGGGCAGGCGGCGTACCGTGGCACCAAGATGCTGGCGTCATGATGCCAGAGGCAGAAGGGTCCACTATCGTCACATGTTGGCTTCCGTTAGGCGATAGCACAATAGAGATGGGATGCCTACAGGCATTACCCGGTATTACCGAAGATAAAGGGTATCTGAGCCACCAGAAAGAGGGTGGGACTATGATTAAACCGGAGCTGATGCCGGATGTTGAACCGCTCATGCTGGAATGTTACCGCGGCGACATTATCTTATTGAGCCGTTTTACACCCCATCGCTCGGAACCGAACACGTCCGATCGGTGCCGTTGGTCATTGGATTTACGGTATCAGACGACAGGACAACACACGGGACGGACAGCACACCCGGACTTCATCGTCCGGAGTCGCAAAAATCCCGAAACTGTCCTGTCTGAACATCAAGCGTGGTGTGATATGTGGATAGATGCTTTTGAAAACCCGCGCGGCAAAGCAATGCATAGGGCGGAATAGCAGTCAGCGGTCAGCCATCGGCAGTCGGTTGTCAGTTCTCGGTTAAGAGGGGGCGGCTAACAAAGGGCTTCTCTTGAGATAGTATCAAAACCGGTAGCCTGCATTCTCACTGCGAAGCAGGCGCAGGCGGATCTAAGGAACGCATCCGATAGTTCTAACGCACGTCCTTTCTCCGCAAGGTAAAATTAAAAGATGGAAGCGATTATTCTGTGCGGTGGTCTCGCCACGCGGCTCGGTGAGACCGCGAAAACACTTCCGAAAATTCTACTGGAGATCGCTGGGAAGACAGTCTTAGAATGGCAAATCCAATTGCTAAGAGATGTCGGTGTCAACTCGGTCATTCTCGCGTCCGGACACCTTCACGATGTGCTTTATGAACGCGTAGGAGACGCTTACGCTGGTATGCGCATCCGTTATGCTAAAGAGGAAAAGAGGCTCGGTACTGGCGGTGCGGTTCAGAATGCGATGCAGCAGATTAACACATCGCCGTTTTTTGTCCTAAACGGCGATATCTTGATCGCCAACTTTTCGCTGCGGGAAATGTTAGTTCGATTTGAACAAGGAATGACAGGGGTGCTGTTAAGTGTGCATGTCCCGGACATCCGTCCCTACGGCGAGATTGTATCGGACGCTGCGGGAAAAATTCAGGCGTTTCGTGAGAAACAACCTATCTGTCGTGCTGGATATGTCAACGGCGCGATATATCTTTTCGATCAAAGCATTACTGACGCGTTTCCAAGCGACCAAGAAAACTTCTCTATG
>JAPOOP010000105.1 GCA_026713385.1 Candidatus Poribacteria bacterium
TATATGCAAGATGGAAACACGAAGCGAAGCAAATCTTCAAAATCACTTTGAATGGAGGTCCGTCAGAACAACTCACTCATATTGGTATTTGGAATAGTCCGGCGGATTGGTTTGATCCAGCGTTTGCTTTACCGGTTTCACCACAACCCCAATTGCTGACGACCATCTGGGGAAAACTGAAACGAGAATAGGTTTTCAGGCATAGCCACATTGAGGGCACTTTGGCAGAAATGTTCCTCAAGAATTTCAGATCTGCTGAACCCGGAACGAGGGCTCGCTATATCCTTACAATGGATGCTGATTTCAGTATCATTCTCAGTGGTAATCGGTATTTCGTTTGGGCTGTATCCCGCCATAAAAGCCTCATCGTTCGCACCTATTGAAGCACTTCGCGCAGAATAGTCAGATCTATAGGCATCTTCGTCTACTCTCCATGCCTTTTATTCCAACCTATCGGTTTGGGTAATCCCTTTTGACAAGTAATACCATTCTCGCTTATTTCGATTCCATTGAAAACCTAATAGTTTCAATTTGCCTCTCACATAATACGTGTTCCCTTTTACGCTAAGGTATTCATCTGTTCTCTCAACGCGAATGTTATTGTTGAGACTTTCGACCTGCTTAATCAGTGAATCAATACTCATCGCTATTTCCTCCCTTCTGAGTCGTAACCCTGTTCGTATTTTCCCTGAATATAGAACGAACTTGCCTGTTGCCTTGCATAGACAGCAGTCATACATCTTACTCACATTGACGCATCGGGCAGAGTGATCTTTTGTCTGCTCACGCTGTCCTATTTCTTATGTCAGATTGCGTCCCTTTATTATTTAAGGACACAATTTTGAGTTCTGAGGGTGCAGTCTGATACTTTAATTTTTTATCTGCACTTCTAAAGTAGAACCTTTGCCTTCCCAGTAAAGATCAATTCGGCGTGTTACGTTCGCATATTTTCCCTAAATTATGTCTATTTTTTCCAGTAGATTATGTCCTTTTTTTACCAACAAATTATGAATTAACCTTGATAAATTGTGGCTTTCATATCGAAATATGTGAGGGCTTGGTGTGATTTTATGCATGTTACGTTCGCATATTTTTTTCAAATTATGCACCCTCTGCCACAAAATATGGTGTCCTTAATTTTGAGAGCACAATTACAAACAACGAAAAGATTGGAGAAAAAAGTGTTTGATTTCCCAAGAATTTTACATCCGCTTTACCTCTTTGAAAAGGATGCCGTATTTTACGCTGCAGACCTTGAAAAAGCGAGCATTATCGAACTCTCCGCTGTAATGTTCAACATCCTGAAACTGGCGGAAGAGCAGACAAATGAAGAAATTGTCCAAGTCCTGAAAACCACTTATGCAGAGGACGAGATTTATGAGGCGTTTGAGAGACTTGCGGAATTTGAAAAGGAAGGGTTACTATTCAATCGCGGTAAAAACCTCGAGGAGATCGTCTCAGTAGGCGCGGATCGGCGGAGGTTGCTTGTTGCGATACCGGGTATCAATGTTGACTCGTATTTTGATATCGAAACGTTGTATGCGGGGACGAATATGGCGCTCTCTTACATGTTTGAACATCTCACCAAATACGTGGATCTTCACTTTACAGGCAACCAGAATCGGAAGTTAGCGGATAACGTGTATGAAGTTGATATCAGCGTGTCTGACTTCGGTAGACTCAGCCGAAGGATCAACGAAACCTATTTCGGTATTCTAACCTTACATCGCGACCAGGAAACATGGCTGCTACCACTTTACGAGCATACAGAACTCCCGCCGATCTTAGTTCAGTGTCATGCCCCCCGTGGACACGGTGGGAAAGCGATAAACTCTATATTGCGACATTACGCGGCGATGCGAGATTTTGATGCTTTCACGGCACCATCGGATTATGTTCGTGAGTTCTATTCGGATTATGTATGGGATTCGAGTTTCTTTAATACACTCCCCAATGGTGTAGATTCGGCGTTGTTTCGTCCCATGAATAAACAAAAAGCCAAGCAAGAGTTGGCTAAACAGGTTGGAGACGAACGCATTGTAACAACTCCAACTGTTGGTTACCTTTCACGGGTGCAATCAGAAAAAGGAGCATCTATCTACTTAAAACTCGCTGAGTTGAATCCACACTTGTTGTTTTTGATTGCGGGTCCGAACCTCGGAAGGTACCAATCGAGGGAACTTCCTGATAATCTCGTCTACGCCGGATTTCATCCTCGTGAGAAGTTGCCACTGGTCTATAACGCATTTGATGTCTACTGTTTCCTTTCAATGTCCGGTGAGGAAACCTTTGGATTGACGGTCCTTGAAGCGATGGCGTGTGGTGTTCCGCCTATTGTTCCTAATTTTGATGGTGTGCCATCGGTTGTTGGGAATACGGGTCTGATTGCCGATGCCGAGAATTTTGAAGAAGATATAGCGACGGTTGTAAGTTACCCTTCACCCTTAGATTTTTCGGAGAAAATTAATTTGCTACTGAATGACGACGAAATGCGACAGGAACTTTCTCGAAACGCAAGAGAACGGGCAGCGTCGTTCACTTGGGACAAAACAGCGCGACGGATTATAAAGTGCTTTGAAAGACTCCACGAAAAGAGACGGCTTGTCAGCCCAAACAGACTTTTAAATATGTTTGTACCGACGCCGTCAGAAGCAGCTCATGGTTTAGAAGCAGAAGGCTTAACACATCAAGGCAGTGAGTGGTTGAAATACAAATCGATTGTATTGGGGATGGATCAACATTATGAGCGTTGTCTCATAAGGGATACAGCGTATTCGATGCATGTTGAGGATGGTCTTGCGTTAAGCATTTTGAAGAATCATACTGTGAGGGAAGCCGAGGCAGTCCTTGCTGGGGTGATTGAGGATGAGGAACGAGCAAAGGCGACACTTAA
The DNA here is from genome assembly GCA_026713385.1 of Candidatus Poribacteria bacterium. GTDB lineage: Bacteria > Poribacteria > WGA-4E > WGA-4E > WGA-3G > WGA-3G. The sequence continues at coordinate 2,894 of JAPOOP010000105.1, forward strand.
AAGGGTTCACGGCTTAATACAGGCGACTGGCTAAAAAAGGAAGATAAAAAATCAATGACCCATAACTCAGGCTATCACTTAAAACCGCACCATAAATTTGAACAAGAGGGACGCAAATATGTTGCTGACCTTGAAACCAACGACATCATTGAAATCAACGATGTAGAATGGGATATCCTGAGTCGCTATGGGACTCAGACGGATTATCAAATTGTTGAAGCTTTGAAAAAAAAGTATAAGGTGTCATCTGTTTTTGAAGGTATTACACGATTGGAGTGGTTTGGTAAGCGAGGACAACTTTTATCACAGATGCCTGACTCATCTGGTGAGTTTAACGCCTCTCAACCTGTATCTGGGGAACTCAAGTTGTTGGTTCCATTCGGTTTTAGGGAAGAAGAATCATCAATTGATTACATCACGACTATGAATCGGTATCAACTTTTATCTGCCCTTACGCGTAAAGCATCGTTAGAAACACTGGCTTTTTCGCAAGTCAGGGATGGCGGTATACGTCCCGGTAACAAGAGAGATTTGGGGAAGATTCGTATTCGGCAGATAACAAATGATGAGGACGATACCTTTGCACCTGTCTGGTATGCCAGAGACGGATACGATGGTATTTTACTTCTTTCTCAATTAATGGAGAGCGACCTGTTATACTATCAGGTTCCAGATATTCCAATTGTTCACTGTATAGAAAACAGCCAGAAACTACAAAGTTCGCTGCTTGAATCACTCTTGGCTCTGTATGTAGCCCAGAAAACGAATGATAGTTTGGTCGTCAAAGCATCATGGATGAAGGAATGGCTCAGCGAGTTTGGTATTCCGGGAAGGCATGTCCATGTGATTCCCGACGGTATCAACGTTGTTGAGTCGATTGATAAGGGGTTAACAAAGCAACACACTGCTGCTATTTTTGATAGACCGATGTTTGCCGAGCACCCGGTTGTTGGATTGGTTTCTGGATTTGAGCCGCATCTTGGTGCACAGTGGATTTCTGCGTTTGCGCGAGCCAACCGACATCTCTCGATTTTTGTTTATGATTACGTATTGGCAAAGCACTATAAGAATCTGCCGGAGAATGTAGTAATTTTCAGGGCAGATGATGAGGAAATGTCTGCAATTTTACCGATTTTCTTTCAGGCACTGGATCTGGTCTGTTTTCCTGCGATGCCAGGAACACCACTTTCAGTAGTTTTGGAGGCAATGGCTTATGGAACTCCGTGTATCGCCATGACGAAATACGGTCTCCCCACAGAAGTGAAAGGAGCAGGGGTGAATATCGGATTGGAATGGAACAATTTTGGTGATTTTCATGTATCCATGGACCAACTTTCGGCGGCGATCAATCAAGGGTTGGAGCCGTCTAAGACGCGCGCTGAATATGAACGGATTGCGAAAGGTTTCGCTCGGAAATACACTTGGCAAAAGACAGCACGCAATATTGTCCGAGTGTTTGAAGAGAATCACCCCTCAATGACAAAGGGGTATCAAACGGATGAAAATTTGTTCCGTCCTATTTTCTGTCGTCGGTACAGTTCTGAGACACGTAAAATAACATCCAATGTGTATAGATTGGGAGTTAACAGGTATGAACATCTCGAAAAAGCTTTGGCAGAGACACTCATGGAACAGCACAAAGCGACTGAAATAGCGTCGGTTTTCAAGCATTTCAAGATGGAAAGATCTGTTCAACGACGAGGCGACGTTGCATCTGGAAGAGGTGTGAAACCGTGACCCACTTTAGCGGAGATTGACCCTAAGGTATAAGTCTACTGAATTGAGAATATAAAGTTAAGACAGATTGTGCTCTGCACAATTTGGTTTTCAAGTATTTCCAGCAGAGGACCTCTACCCCTGATTTTCAAGTAGGTCTTTGATGTTGGAATAGGTTTTCCAACTCAGTTTGGAAAATTATTAATTGGGCTGGATGTAAATCCGGCAGAAAGGAGGAAAATCCAAATGAAAAAAGAGACACGCGATAGAGCGAAGCGGTTTCTCACGTCTGAGAGTGGACGGGTCGGTATACGAGCACCGTTAACTTTGGGTGTAGCCAGTGGGGTCCTTTTGTTATCGCAAATGATGTATGCTCCACCGGCAGAAGCATCATGTCAAACTCATGACGATTGTGGGTCAGATGGCTGGTGTAGAACGCGGTGTGAAGAGTACGATGATGACGGAACCTGCCAAGGGTGGGAATCTGTATGTGATTACGATAGCTAACCTATATTTGCGTTCCTGCTGTTTTCCACAGTGGAAGCAGCATACAATTTTAGGCGAATTTGCAATTTCTATTGCAAATTCGCTTTTTATTTTTTATAATGCACCCTTGACTCCGAAAAGTTGTGTCTTTATATTTAAAGAGGGTGTTGTGCAGTATTCTTTTCTATCTCGCACCTTATTGAATTTAGTTGAAACAGGAATCGACCACCCAAGTCATAATCTCAAGGGTTTGAGGCACTGCAATTAACTGTTGGGTGTTCGTCGGGAACATTGCGTATCTTACTGCCGAGTGTTCCTAAATTTGGAAGGATATAGGAACGTATGTTCGTCTCGGAGGTCTCTGATGTTGGAAAATGATGTTCAGTTAATACAGCGGATTTTATCAGGTGATGATTCAGCATTCAACACCTTGGTCGAAAGGCATCATAAGGGGGTTCACGCGCTTATCTGGCGAAAGATAGGAGATTTTCACTATGCGGAAGAACTGACCCAAGATGTTTTTCTTCAAGTATACAAAAAACTTGGGACCTTGAAAGATCCTAAGTGTTTTGCCGGATGGTTGTATGTGATTGCGAATCGACTGACACTTAATTGGATTCAGAGACATAAACCGGCGATGCAGTCGCTGGAAGAGACACCCTTGGAAGAGATAGATGAATCCTCTTATACACATTACGTAACGCTCGAACGCGAGGCAGACGCGGCTGAGCAGAACTCTGAGATTGTCAAAAAACTTTTAGAAAGGCTGCCAGAGAGTGAGCGGACAGTCGTGACACTCTACTATCTTGGCGAGATGACGGTGAAGGAGATAGGCAACTTCTTAGGTGTGTCGGTAAACACAATTAAGAGTCGACTGCGTCGAGGGCGCGAACGTCTACAGGAAGCAGAATCCTTAGTGAGTAAAGTGCTCGGGAGCGTGCAATTACCTGCCGATTTAACGGCGCGCATTATGCGCCAAGTCGCCGATATTAACCCAACAGTTCCACCGGCTGGCAAACCGTTGGTGCCGTGGGTATCTTTCGGCGCGGCAACAATTTTGGTTATGTTACTGCTGGGTGCAAGTCATCAATATCTTGCCCGTTTTCAAAAGCCGTATAGTTTCGAGGCAAGATCTGAACCTACGATTGAAATTGTTGATGCCCCTATCGTTCTTGATGTTGTATCAAAGCCTTCTATACGGAACCAGTTTGGTCGGTCTGCTGTACCTGGAAAAAACGTAGGGGCTGGGATGGAGTTTTCCGAGGCGACGTTAAGGACCTACTCCGAGGAGGATCTACGCAAGTTTTCTATTACGCAGTGGGGACAAACAGATGGTCCTCCTGGTGGTAAGGTGCACGATATTTACACTGTTTCTGACGGGACTACCTTTGCTATTTCAAGAGGGGGTATGTACAAATTAGAGACAGAGGCAACCGCATGGAGGTATCTGAGCACGAGTATTCCGATAGATAAATCCCTAATGCCGATGGTGGAGAATCGTGGGACGCTCTATATTGTCTCTACGAATGAGATATTTGCGTCAGTGGATAAAGGTGAGACATGGCGTGCGTTTTGCGTTCGGCCAAAGGGAGATGCCATTGGGTTTATCACCACAGATGAACGGGATGCGCGGGGTTCAGAAGCGGGTATGACAATGTATCTCGCGCTTAGGGATGAAGGGATTTTCCGATCCATAGACGGTGGAATTGAATGGGAATCACTTAACGATGGCTTAGGAGGTGAAAGGATTTCAGCGATCACCGCTGTTCAAAAGACAATGTTTACCGGCACCAACCGGGGTCTTTACCGTCTGGATTCAGATATTTGGAGAAAACTGTCAATAGGCACATCAAAAGCGGTCTATTCCTTGGCAGTGCTTAAAAGTAATCTCTACGTTGGAATGGGACCCGATCTGGTTGAATTAACGCCAATGGATGCAAGTTCAATAGTGCAAAGGAGTGAACCGAGTTCAGGAAGGATTTTCCGATCGGCTGACTTGGGAGCATCATGGACTGAAATAACACCTAAATATCGTCCGTCAGCGCTCCCATCGGGTGTAAAACTTTTGGTGACAGGTGAAACACTCTTAGCACTCGGTGCCACGAATTTATGTTCAATGGATCGCGGGGACACTTGGACAAATCTTGGAATTGACACGAATTTATATATGCTCAATAGTTTACCCGCTGCGGCGGTGAACGATGAAACGTTTTACAAAGCTGGTGCTTTCGGTATTCATCGCACAACGGATGGTGGCAAATCATGGCATATATTTATGGACGGAGTGCTGGGAACAAGGATATACGATTTAGTTGTGTTCAACAACAGGTTATACGCATATACTACCTATGAGGTATATCAATCGGTCAACCAAGGCATATCTTGGAAAAAAGTCCGTATTGGTACTGAAGAGGTCTCTCGTAAATCAGTGAAAGATGATGGTGCTTATATTTATCCCAATCTTTACGCAAAGTTTGTGATTGCTGGTGGGATGCTCTATTTTATTTCCCCTGAAATAAATCACTTGCGCATTTCCCGTTTATCCGCAGATGACAATAAACTGATTCCAGTTCAAACCACACCTGCTTTTGATAGTGAGGGAGCAAGAGAAAGTCAGGTGTCTGAGACGACGCGCTCTGTTGAAGAATGGGCGAGAGTCGAGGCGTTTGCCATTAGCGGTGATGTGTTCTATGCGGAATACAATCGTAGACTTTTTAAATGGAGACTCGGTGATTCAGCGTGGAAGGACACAGGTTTGGTAGACTTTGGTAAGCCATCCGATGTCGATTTCCTCGGTGGATTCAAGTTAGCAGCTTCCAGAGAAATTCTCTACGTTGGAAAACGGGATGGTCGACTCTTTCAATCGCTTGACGAAGGAACCAATTGGCGGGATGTTACACCCAATCTACCGCTTCGCTTTACTTCATTCAAAGAGATTGCCTTTGTGGGTTCAACCGTTTACGTCGCGACAGACGCTGGGGTCTTAGTCTCAGAAACTGGGGAGCACTGGCGTGTAATAATGGATAGATCAGGGGCACCTATCGTCATAAACCAATTTGCTATGAATCATTTCGCTGTGACGGGTCCCAGAGTTTACGGTGCCGGAGATATGGGGGTTTATGGCATGGATGCTGATGGGCACTGGAAGCGATTTGCTTCAGAAGTGCCAGGTAAAGTTGTCTCTCTTGATATAATTAATAACAAACTCTATGGTGCTACTAAAGATCGTGCGATATTTCAGATATCGCTTGCGGAGGAATGGTAGATAGTGATTATGGATTTGTCGGATCATGATCTGAGGAGGCGATTGAGATGGAGATAGATATAGAAACTGCGAGAAAAATTGTAGGTGCCCATGATCAGAAGAAACCCTCTGAGGTCGCCAAAGCGGTAAATGTTTTATATCAGGCATTCGGAACTTATCAATCCATCACACGAGAAATGGGTAAATCGGATAAGTTTTGGATCGTCCGACATCGTATCTCCCAACTTCCGGTAGGCATTCTGTGGAAGGTTGATGAAGGATATATCGGGATTGAACAAGCCTATCAAATCACTCGACTCAAGCAGGAAGAAGATAAATGGATATTGGCTATTGCGATTGTTGAGGTGAAAGGTCTGACTGCTAAAGAATGTGGAAAGGTTGTTAACGTTGTGCTTAACGGAGGTAAATCCATCATGGATTCCCTTAGCATTTTAGTGGGTATCCATTTTGATGAAATCCAACCCCTTTCGCTTCCTCTTGGATCTGACATTTGGACCGAAATCTGTAAGATTGCATGGACACAACGCCAAAAGTGGGAGGACCTGTGTTATCAATTAGTGCGTCAAGGTGTAGACGTTAACATTCAGGAAGTGGCATCTCAACTCGAGGGGATCGCCGTGGATTTACGCCGATCGGGTAGAACTTAACAACAAATACGTCTATTTTGGAAGGGAAATACACCGGTTGAAAATGTGATGCTAAAATTCGACTGTTAGTAATGGTATTCTAAAAGTAACAGGGGCGAACATAAGGTTCGCCTTTTTAATTTTAAGCGTTGGA
>JAPOOP010000103.1 GCA_026713385.1 Candidatus Poribacteria bacterium
CACAGAACGCGTGGAGCGACAGAAGGCAGCGGATATGTTCGTCGTCATCGGCAACCCACCCTATAACGCGTGGCAGGTTAACGAAAACGATAACAACAAAAACCGGAAGTATAAGAAGACGCTGGACCCCCTATTGCAGGAAACGTATTCGCGAGCCTCAAAAGCGACAAACAAAAACGCACTCTCGGATCCGTATGTAAAGGCAATTCTCTGGGCATCAAAACGAATTGGCGAGGAAGGTGTTGTTGCGTTCGTAACGAACAACGGTTTTCTTGACAGGACAGCATTTGATGGAATGCGGAAACACCTCGCACAGGACTTCAACACAATTTACATTTTGGATATGGGCGGGAATGTCCGTCAGAATCCAAAGTTGTCTGGCACAACCCACAATGTTTTTGGAATTCAAGTCGGAGTGAGCATCAATTTTCTCATTAAAAAAAATGGCAGCAAAACAGATTCAAGCCCCACCGAAATCTTCTATGCGCGTGTTGACGAATTTTGGCGCAAAGAAGAGAAGTATAACTATCTCGATTCAAAGGGACACTACCAAAATGTTGAGTGGCAGCAGATAAAACCTGATAGTCGCCATACATGGCTCACTGAAGGACTCCACGCCGAATTTGACACCTTTATTCCGATGGGAACAAAGGAAGCGAAGGCAATAAAAGGTGAGGCGGCGGATATAATTTTTAAAACTTACAGCAGCGGTGTAAAAACCAATCGGGATGCCTGGGTTTATAACTTCAATCGAAACACCCTTGCTGAAAACGTTCAGCGCATGATGGAATTCTACAATCCACAGGTGCTAAAATGGCTCGTCACGCCAGAAAAATCCATTGTAGATATTGATAATTTTGTTGTGTATGATAACACGAAAATTAGTTGGAGTTCCGGTTTAAAACGAAAACTGAAAAGCGGAAAACTGGCTGAGTTTTCGGAGAAGAACGTGCGGACATCTCTCTACCGTCCATTTACAAAATCGCATCTTTATTTTGACAGATTGATGAACGAGGCTGTGTACGTATTTCCGTCCATCTTCCCGACCCCGGAAACAGAAAGCGAAAATCGGGTGATTTGTGTTAGTGGAGTAGGACACGACATCTTCAGATGTCATATTGCCAATGGTATTTCTGAGTTGAAATTTTCAAGTTCTTCAAATGGTGGAACCCAATGTTTCCCCTTTTACACCTACGACGAAGACGGCTCCAACCGACAAGAGAACATCACTGATTGGGCGTTAGCAGAATTTCAAATCCACTACGGCGACGACACCATCACCAAGCGGGATATCTTCCACTATAACTACGGTCTCCTGCACCATCCCGCCTACCGCGAGAAGTATCAGATGAACCTCAAGCGCGATCTCCCGCATATCCCGTTTGCTAAAGACTTCTGGGGATTCGCCAAAGCAGGTGCGGCGTTAGCAGACCTTCACGTCAATTACGAATCCGCTCCCAAATATGACGGACTGAAATATATTGTAACAGAAGGTATGAAGGTAGATTGGGATGTCGAAAAGATGAAACTCTCCAAAGACAAAACGCAGATAACATACAACGATTTCCTGACGTTAGACGGCATCCCTGCGGAGGTTTATGCGTATCGGCTCGGCAACCGTTCTGCATTGGAATGGGTGGTGGATCAGTACCGCGTCAAGACAGACAAGCGGAGCGGAATTGTGAACAATCCGAACCGTACGGATGAGCCGCGGTATATCGTGGATCTGATTGGGCGCGTCATCACCGTCAGCCTGAAAACGGTAGAGATTGTCAAAAACTTACCAGCGTTATAACCCTAAAATAGTTGAACACCAATTTTGTTGGGTTTCGCTACGCTCTACCCAACCTACGAAAGCGAAAATGCCTTCCGTCGATAGGTACAATTCACGGAGGCTTCACGGAGAATTTTTTGAAGCCAGTCGTAACGCCAGTTCGCGAGAGCAAAATTGACATGTCTCCGTGAAAACACAAAACGATAATTTATTTTTCACAAAACACACAACATAATTCACACACATTCCCTCATTTTCTGCTGACGTTTTTCCTAACCATATCCTCACTGCGAGGCATACTGATTCCCGCTCACTGATGGTCATTATTGTAGAACCGATTTCCCGATTATGCCCCATAAACTTTCAGAGTAAACCTCTGAAGATCATTCAGTGAAACCGCCAAAAAACCCTGTCATTACATAGGTTTATCGCCTATCTCAAAACCAGTATCTTTCCTATTTTACTCTGAATACTCTGAAAACGTCCCATCGTTTGCTTCTAATTTCCGTGCTACTGTAGCCCCAGTGTCCTGATCGCTATTCTTATACCGTTGTTGTTGGTTTATCTCTGGGATCACAGCATTCGGTGCGATATAGGCGAACCGGTAATCGGACATCGCTGCGAAAAGCTGGAGGAGTGGAACCGACTGTTCACTCCCTGTCGCTCCAGTGTCGTTGATGATCGCTAACGGATTCTTAGGATTTGAGAGATCCAGCACCGTGATTGTGATCATGTGCACGTCTCCTGACTTTATTCTTGAACCTGTAATACCATTGATCGTGATACGATCCATCAACCCAGACCAGAAGTCAGTTGGTCTGAGATATGGCTTGAAAAAAACCAGAGATATACTCTTACATTACTATTCCATCCGTGATGAAAACGATATCCCCGGTATGCTAAAGACCGTCCGGTTTGCGAGATACCTAATTGATACTGAGTTCTTTGTCGATGTTTCAGTTTCTTCATTTCTCATTTTGAACTCGGTCGTCGGCGGATTTTCATTGGTTATTCGTAGAGATTATCTGGATCGTTGCTTTCCATAGCGGATGCAAGTCGTTTATTACTGATGTGAATGTGTTATGTAAAGTAATGTTCGCATCGCTGGAATATACTCGAAGTAATGGTCATGCACCCAGTCTCCGTTGGAACTTCGCCAGTTTTTGGATTTCGACTGGATACTGAGTGTTGCATGCGTGTGATCTACACCGATGATAGCAGCGGAGGTAGCCGGTTCCGTTTTATCGAGGTGCCAGTGCCCATGTGTGAGTGTTACGTCACTCTCACTGTGTTTATGGGTGTGGGTGCCGTGCCGATCGTATTGAAAATCATAATCGGGTCCCCAAAGCGGTGTATGGGAGCGGACCCCTCGATGTTTTCCGCCTTCATGTGTATGTTCGTGAAGGTCGTGGTATTGAAAATGAGGGTATGTCGGTTGAGGTTCAGGTTTCGGCTTACCATACAACCAACCCAGTAAAAAACTACAGACAACGACCAGCACACTCACTGTGATTGCAATTCCTAATTTCACTTCAGTTCCTCCATGGAATGTGACCTCTCGTGAGATCACGGGTAAAAAATCTACGTTAACCGCATCGCTGACACATAGGACGATGCGGGGCGTTTTCATTTTACGAATTGGACGGGGTACCGATTAAGTTGCTAATTAATAATCCAATCAACCGCATCCGCAAGTGCGATATCTAGCCTTGGCTGCCATTCGGTCAAAAATTTTAGAATATTGCTGTGCCTAAGGTACACTCATAGACTGTACATCTATAGAGCGGAGGACAGATAACTATGAAATTTTCGATGTTGGTCCTGGGTATCCTTGTACTTGCCTGTCAAGGGTGTAGCGAAACAGATACCCGTGAATCTCTTCTTGTTGATGGTGGGACATCCTTATCTGGAATTGTCATTGATATAAACGGAGATCGGGTTGAGGATCTTCCACTCTTCGTTCAATATGTCGAAGTGGATATAGATGGATCTGAGGCAACTTCCGGCTACCTACAAAACAACACCGATACAACAGGGCATTTCTCTTTTTCAAACGTTACACCTGGACAGATCCAATTTCGGCTTGTCCCTGAATTCACGCCCCAGGAGTTGACCCGCTACCGCCTTATCTCTGTCAAAATCGGTGAGGTCCTTTACTATCCAAATGACCTTTCCGCCCCGCATTATACAGATTACGTCGCCGCTTTTTCTGTAGCTGCTGGCACGTCCTTAGAGAATATCGAGTTACGTGTCAAAGAGAAAATGCGGATTCGGGCGAAAGTGACATTCAAAAACGGAATGCCACTCGCCAAGTATCCACTCTATCTTCGCACAGATTTTGATGGACTCAAACGCGGCAGTTACGGCTCCACAACACAAATCCGTACAGATATTGATGGATACTTCACGCGCTATGTCGCCAGAACCGGATACTACAGACTTACCATAAAATATCAGGGACTCACCGCGGAGTCCGAGAGGTTCCTGCTCAATGATGGCGAAAACCGCGAAAACCTTGTGCTGATGTATGACTCTCATCCTGTCCCAAGATTCTTCACCCCAGGAGACTGGTGAGATCACTAACACGAGGAGAGTCATAAAGTTTGTGGTAAAAATTAGCAGTCGGTAGCCGATGGAAGTTGGCAAGTGTGCGAAAGTTGGCAAGTTGTCAGCAGAATAGCAGTTAGAAGTTTGTGATGGACCCTAAGTTATCGTCACGTTTGCAGAGCGTCACGCTGTTATCACGACGGGTATAGATACCGTAGCCGGTTTCCACTCTTAAGCGTATGAAAGGAGATCTCTCATGAAGAAGATTTGGATGTTATTTTTCTTAATGGCTATTTGCTTTACAGGGCAACCCGTTGAGAGCCAAGATGTACCCGCACAGTTTTCGATAAAAGTGGTTGTCGATCTTGAGGATGTTCTCTTCGCCGAGGATGTTGTCCACGTCAAGAGCTTTGTCGATGATATCGAGGGTAGCGAGAGTTTTCAGGAAAAAATGAAAAAACATATCCAAGGGGCTGTGGAATACCGTCTCAGAGAGTTGGCAGATGTTGAAGTTGTTGAGACATCGCCATCATTTGTCCTGCGTATAATTTTGGTTGGACCCATACGTACGGATCGAAGCGCGATTGACGACATTCCGACACCTGATAGTTTATCTTATTTCCCCGAAGCGTATAAAAGAGGAATAGCCTTCGAATACATCAAAAGAGAGTTGATTATTGCCTTTTTTGTCCTAACGAAATCGAATGCGGATGCTCACGACTTTATTGAATGTGGTGTCACATCCGGCGAGCTGCTTCCTAATATGATGCCGTGGAGCATCGTTAGGTCGGTAGACAGGGCACTCGAAAAGTTCCGATAGAGGCTTACGATGAGCCACGTGTGCTCATCAATTTCGAGCACGTCAATAGGATCGACAGCTCAGGGCTCAGTGCCCTCATGGA
>JAPOOP010000587.1 GCA_026713385.1 Candidatus Poribacteria bacterium
ATCAATTCAACGTCTTTCATACGACTATCTCCTTCAACCGAGTCGGATGGACAAGCCTCGCTGGTGATCCAGAAACCGGGAATATCTATGCACACGGTGTCCAAGGACTCTTCTTCTGTTTCGACAAAGATGGAAACATCCTCTGGTCGCGTTCACTCACAGAAGAATATGGACGGATATCCGGTTATGGAGGACGCGTTCACACCCCTATTATCGCAGGCGACCTCGTCGTGATTAGTTATCTCAATTCAGGATGGGGGGCTCAAGTCGCTACACGTCACCGCTATTTTGCTTTCGACAAACACACTGGCGAACTGATTTGGGTTTCAACGCCGGGTGGCAGACCGTTAGACACGACTTACTCCACACCAGTCGTTGTGAATATCAACGGACAGCAACTCATCATCGGCGGCAATGCTGATGGCGGTATCTACGCAATGAAACAGAACACCGGAGAGTTGGTCTGGGGATTTAAACTCAGTCAGCGGGGTATCAATACGTCCGTCATCGTTTCAGGTACGAAAGTCTATGCGACGCATAGCGAAGAGAATATGGATACTACCACGATGGGACGGGTCGTCTGTATTGACGCAACCGGCACAGGCGATGTTACCCAAACCCATGAAGTCTGGCGATATGATGGGGTTAACATTGGATACGCCTCCCCTACAATTCACGCCGGATACCTTTATGTGGTAGATAACTCCGCGAATATTCACGCTGTGAATGCTGACACCGGTGAAGTCTACTGGGAACACAACATCGGCAAAGTCGGAAAAGGTTCCCCTGTCTGGGCAGATGGTAAGCTCTACGTCGCGGAAGTCAACGGCGTATTTACGATCCTCCAACCCAGTGAGGATGGATGTGAACTGCTAAGTGCTCAGGAGATAAGTCGAGCTGAGGATGAACACTACGTCGAAATCTTCGGCTCACCCGCGATTGCAGACGGACGTATCTATTTCACGACAGAGGAACACCTCTATTGTATTGGGAGGAACGATTGATGAAAAATTTTATCCCACTTTACGTTATCCTGATGGTGTGCATCCTCGCTGCCGGTTGTGCCACTAAAGAGATGGCACCAGAGCCGATGGAAATGTCAACCGCGCCTGCTGTTTCGCTGCTGCTTACCCCCGCAGAAACACTCACATCAGGCGAACCTGTTGAACTTCAAGTTATCGGTTTCGATGCAGATGGAAAACGGACGAGTGCAATCGGTGCTATAGAATGGGTACCCGCTGGCTTAACTGGAGCATTTGAAGATGGTACATTTACACCCGATAAAAGTGCTGGAGCGCATGCTGGCACGGTCACTGCCCAATCGGGTGATATGAAAGCGACGGCGCGTGTTCGTGTGATTCCATCGCTCCCGTGGACAGAGGATTTTGAGACCCTTGAACTCGAAAAGATACCTACGCACTGGATCGGTGCGACCGGCAAATTCTTTGTGCGTGAAAAGGATGGCGGTAAAGTCTTAGTCAAAACGCCTGTCCAACGCGGCTTAAACCGCTCCAACGTCTATCTCGGTCCCTCAACAATGAAGAATTATCAGATTCAAGTTGACTTGATGGGAACGAAAAATAAACGCAGACTGCCAGACCTCGGCTTAATTGCCAACCGCTACACATTGGATATGCAGGGCAGACACCAACGTTTGCAGATCCGTTCGTGGGCATCCGATTTACGCATGGCGAAAACAATCGACTTCGCGTGGGAAGTGGATGTCTGGTATACAATGAAAATGGCGGTAGAGGTTATGGAAGATAAAGCGGTAATTCGAGGAAAGGTCTGGCGAACCGCTGAACCTGAACCCGATGAATGGACAATTACTGCCGAAGACCCACTACCCAATCGCGAGGGAAGCCCCGGTATCTACGGCTACTCCGCAACTGAAATCTATTACGATAATCTAAAAGTATGGTAATTCGTTTTAACCATCAACTCGTGCCTTAATATTTATAGCGGAGGCGAGTTTATGGTTAAAGCTATCGGTTTTCAGTCCAGAGCGGATTCTGGAATTCATTGGACCCGCAACTGCTATACATCTTAACTGATAACCGAAAGGCTGCGTAGCAGCCGTACTGACAACTGATAACCAGTCAGAAGGAGTCATTCAATTGAAACCTTTTTGGAAATCACGATTAACTTATATCCTGAAACTGGCGGTGCTGCTCGTTTTTGCAGTATCCACCGCCTCCGCAGAAAAAGAGATCGCATTGTGGGGTGGCACGTTAAGCCGTAATATGATATCCGATGAAAAGAATATCCCCGCAAATTGGAATCTGGAAACCGGCGAAAATATTAAATGGACAGCGGAACTCGGTTCCCAAAGTTACGCCGGACCGCTTGTCATCGGTGGAAAAGTCTTTGTCGGTACAAACAATAAAGCACTTTACAATCCCAAACTGACCGGAGACCGCGGGAACCTCATGGCGTTTAACGAATCCGATGGCAAATTTCTCTGGCAAGCCACTCATACCAAACTCACCTCAGGACGTGTGAACGATTGGCCCCTGCAAGGAATCTGCTCCACGCCGTTTATTGAAGGCGACCGACTCTACTACATCTCCAACCGATGTGAAGTCGTCTGTATCGATACTGAAGCTTTCCTTGATGGCGAAAACGACGGTCCCTTTACCGAAGAAACAGAAACAAGCGAAATCGATGCCGACATCATCTGGAGCTACGACATGATGGATGAGTTGGATGTATTTCCGCATAATCTTGCCACCTGTTCACCACTTGCTGTCGGAGATCTCCTTTTCTTGGAAACGAGTAACGGCGTTGATGAGGGACATATCCATATCCCTTCACCCGATGCGCCATCCTTCATTGCGCTCAATAAACACACCGGCGAACTCGTCTGGGAAGATGCCTCTCCCGGCGAAAATATACTACACGGGCAGTGGTCGAACCCCGCTTACGGCGTTATCAAAGGTGTCCCACAGGTTATTATCCCCGGTGGCGATGGCTGGGTTTACGCCTTTGAACCAGAAACCGGCGACATTATTTGGAAGTTTGATTGCAATCCAAAAAATTCTGAATGGGAACTCGGTGGACGCGGCACCCGCAACAATATCATCTCAACCCCTGTCGTCTATGATGACAAAGTCTTTGTCGCTGTTGGACAAGATCCCGAGCACGGCGAAGGTGTAGGGCATCTCTGGTGTATTGATGCTTCACAAACCGGTGATATCACCGAGACCGCGGGCATTTGGCACTTCGGTGATGAACAGTTCAATCGCACAATGTCCACTGTAGCTATTGCTGACGGGCTTCTCTACATTTCCGATCTGAGCGGATTCCTTTACTGCTTAGATGTGAACACAGGGGACCTTTACTGGACCCATGACACCTTCGCCGCAATTTGGGGATCACCGTATGTTGTGGACGGTAAAATCTACCTCGGCGATGAAGATGGCGATGTGGTGATTCTGAAAACAGGGAAAACAAAGCAGGTGCTGTTTGAAACCAACATGGGCAGTGCTGTTTATACGACACCTGTGGCGAAGAACGGTGTGCTTTACATCGTAACCCGCAATATGCTTATTGCGATAGAAGAGAAGAAATGAACCTTTCCCGAAAAATTAATGAGAGCCGAAAAGCACTCGACGCACACGTCCGAGAAATCGTCAAATGGCACTTCAGTCCAAGGACCGGATGTCCGTTCTGGCTGGAGTTTGCAAAAAACCTCGATTTTGACCCGCGTAAAGAAATCGGGGGTTATGCCGACCTCAAGTGTCTCGGACATTTCGAGGACGAATGGCTCCGCGGTGGACCGGTGCGGCGTTGGGTCCCAAAGGCTTACGCCAATGAACCGATTTATGTCTTTGAAACCGGTGGCTCGACAGGGGTGCCTAAGTCGCGAATCAGCATCCGTGATTTTCACATTGATTATGAACTGTTCAGTGAATCGCTTTCCGATGAAGGGTTTCCGACCGGTAGCGATTGGCTCATGTTGGGTCCGACAGGACCGAGACGCTTACGACTTGCTGTTGAGCATCTCGCCCAGCATCGCGGCGGTATCTGTTTCCATGTAGACCTCGACCCGCGTTGGGTGAATCAACTCGTCCGTTATGGAAAAAATGAGGAATTGGACGCATATAAAAATCACGTTATCTCGCAAGCACTCAACGTGCTGCGCGCCCATGAAAACGTTCAATGCCTCTTCACCACGCCGAAACTGTTGGAGGCATTGTGTGAAAAAATTTCTTTGCCGAAAGTCGGTATTAAAGGTATCTTCTGTGGCGGCACCGAGATGGACGCACAGTTCCACAGATTCGCACGCGAGGAACTCGTACCGGGTATAGATTTTATCCCGACCTACGGCAATACCCTGATGGGATTAGCCGCCTGTAAACCCTTCGATCCGGCGGATAACTATGCTATTATCTATTATCCACCGCACCCGCGCGCCATCATTGAACTCGTTAATCCGGAGAATCCAGAGGAGCTTGTTGATTATGGCGAAACCGGACGTGTTATGCTCACGACCCTGACGAAAGAATTTTTCATGCCCCGTTTTCTGGAACGGGACGAAGCCGAACGCGCCGAACCGATTCCAGAATACCCGTGGGACGGCGTTGAAAATCTCCGTTTGCTCACGGAACTCCAAGAAAGCGTCGTCGTAGGTGTCTATTAACCTGTTTCACATCTGATAGGTACAGTTGTATAGATTTCGTTTATCGATAATTCAAATTCAAGGAATGCTAACACAACCCAAAGAGGAGTCTGAACATGCCAACGCAAATTGAAAAAGTTTTCCGGTCACCTTACGCGGTGCCGAACGGTTTACAGGTCACAGACGACGGTTTGTGGATCGTTGACCAGATTACCGATAGAGTCTCTTTAGTTGAGATCACAGCAGATGTCGACTACACCGTACCGAAACTCATCCGCGACATTCCGAGTGAATCCTCTAATACAAGCGGTATGACGTATGGGGATGGCGCGCTTTGGTTAGCCGCAAACGGATCTGGAGAACGCTGGCGTCCCGTCCGGGATACAGATGCCGAGACAGGTGAGGTCTTCAAAGTAGACCCCGCTACCGGCGAAACCCTTGGACGCTATCCGATACCCGATGGTGGTGGCACACACGGCATCGAATATGACCACTATGATGAAGGGCATCTCTGGGTCCAAACGCTTAAGAATCAGGTCACACATAAAGTCAGAATTTCGGACTGGTCTATCCAAAAGACGCTTCCCTTGCCTTATGGACGTGGACACGGTATGGTTCGCGTTGCAGATGGACTTTGGTCAACACATACCTCTGATAGGGCTATCGTCAAACTTGATCTGGAAGACGGCACACCGATTGATAAGATTGTGGTCCCCGAAGGTTACCCCGAACCGCACGGGTTATCCATCTACGGCGATGATTTCCTCTATTGCGATGCCGCCTCTGGATGGGTCGCAAAGATTACATGGTAGTAGACAAAGTAGTAGGCACTCTCCGTGTGCCGTAACCCAGTAGCAAACAATGATACATATCCCAATTCTACGCGCCGGACGTTCTTACAGAAGTCTGAACACCGTCCGCGTCCCACATATCAAAACGGGCGAGCCTTTGGTCGAGGTGAGCCAAGCCAACCGTGGATTGATAGCGAAGGATCTTGTTGACATTCCTCTCCAAAAAGAGGTGCTTGGACAACGTTCTGTCGCCGAATTACTTTCTATATGCAAGAAGGCAGCGCGTCTCTTCGCAACGGCGACCTTACCGCTTGACGGAACGCTTCAATCCCCGACAGACTACATCCAGCAGGTCTCTGGGACAACCGGTATGCCTGAAGCACTCTGCGAACAGAATCTGTTCAAGATTCAGGGCGTTTTGGAAAACATAGATACCGTTTTGGATGGACTCACCCGTGGACTTGATTTGGGGGTCCTTGACACCGGATGGGGAGTCCAAAACGGTCGCACCTTGAGTTACGTCTGTGAAACGGATTCGCTGGGTGCCGTGTTACCCAGCAATTCGCCGGGCGTTCATTCGTTGTGGGTGCCTGCTATTCCCTTGAAAGTGCCACTCGTCCTGAAACCGGGACGCGAGGAACCGTGGACTCCCTATCGGGTAGCACAAGCGTTTATCGCAGCGGGTGCTCCCACAGAGGCGTTCAGTTTCTACCCAACCGATTACGCCGGTGCCAACGAAATCCTCGTCCGATGTGGACGCGCTATGCTTTTCGGTGGCGGTTCAACCGTCGCACCGTGGGTGAACACACCTCGTGTCGAAATCCACGGACCCGGACGCAGCAAGATCATCATCCACGAAGGAGAGCAGAGCAATTGGAAACAGTACATCGATCTCATCGTGGAATCGGTTGCTAAAAATGGAGGCAGATCCTGCATTAACGCCTCTGGCGTGTGGGTAACGACGTATGGACGAGAAATTGCCGAAGCATTGGCGGAACATTTGGCACGCATCGAACCGAAACCGCTTGATCATCCGGAGGCGGGAATCGCAGCATGGGCGAATCCAAAGTCTGCACACGGCATTTCATCGCTCATCGATCGGCACCTCAAAGAGCCGGGTGCAACGGAATTGACAACTGGGGACCGAGTTGTCGAATTGGATGGCTGCACCTTCCTCAGACCTACTGTTATCTGGTGTGACGACGCAGAGCATCCGTTGGCAAACATAGAATTTCCGTTCCCATTTGTGAGTGTTGTGGAAGTGCCACCGACGCAGTTGGTCGAGGCTATGGGCGCGACACTGGTTGCCACAGCCATCACAGAAGATACAGCACTCACGCGAGATCTCATAGCAACCCCGCTCATTGATCGGTTGAATGTAGGCGCAATTCCGACGAATCAGATTTCTTGGGATAGTCCGCATGAGGGGAACCTGTTCGAGCATCTCTACAGACAACGCGCATTTCAGCTTGGATAGCATCCTGAAAAGCTTGACTTTTTAAAACGTTTGGTATCGTAGTTATGACCGATAACCTGAATGTCATTCTCATCTACGGCGACGACCTCGGACGCGGGATGCTGAGTTGCTATGGACAGCGGCATTTCGAGACTCCCAATATCGATCGCCTCGCAAACGAGGGAATGCGATTCAACCACGCCTACGGTTGCGCATTTTGTGCCCCCTCCCGTGCCAGTATGTTGACAGGTCTCCACGATTGCCACGATGGTACATGGACCTATACGCAAGGTGGGTTGTATGACAGGCTGAGTGCCGGTGAATTAACGCTGAGTCAAGTTACGGAGTTGGTTCATACAACCGGTCTGCAGGCGGATCCCGATGATGTCTTCTTGGCACAAATCGCTAGAGAAGCGGGTTACGTCACGGGACAGATTGGGAAGTTAGAATGGGGGTTTGCGACAACAGGCGCGCGCATCCGTCGGCACGGTTGGCAGTATCACTACGGTTACTACGATCATGCGCGTTGCCACGGCTTTTACCCGCCTTTCCTCTTTGAAGACGGACAGGTGACGAACATTCGGGGCAATACACATGCCGATTGCGGGGTGAATCTGGATTGGGAATCCGAGGAAAATGCGGCACTTCGGGCGAATCGGCAGGGGAAAGCCGTATATTCTCAGGATATTTTCAACGAAAAAATTGTTGAGTTCCTTCGCACCCACCAAGACCAACCTTTCTTTCTCTATCATCCCTCGCAGTTGCCGCATGGACCGATTGCTATTCCTGACATCCATCCAGCGGTGAAAGAGTCTTCCGAATTGACGACGTTTGAGAAAGAATACGCTTCCATGATCCTAAAACTCGATGAGACCATCGGGATCATCTTGGACGAACTCGTACGTCTCGGCATTGATGACCGCACGATGATTATCTTCTGCTCTGATAATGGGCACGAAGTGTATGCCAAGGAGGAGGGACGAACCTCTGGGCGGACGAAAAATTTGGACGGTGAACCCTTCGACGAAATTACAACGAAGTTCTATTCGGAGACCGGCGGCGATGTGTTCAACGGAAACGACGGTATGGGTGGTTTGAAGTTTTCAAGTTGGGAAGGCGGCACGCGAATCCCTTACATTGTCCGTTTGCCCGGAAGGATTGCACCCGACACTGTGTCGAACCACATGCTCGCAAATTACGACTTGATGCCAACCCTTGCTGACTTCATCGGGATGGAATTGCCTCAACCCAAAGATGGCGTATCGTTTTTACCGACTTTGCTTGAACAGACCGACCTTCAACAACACCGTGAATGGGTTGTATATGCCTCTCGACTTGGTCCAGCATTGGTAACCACAGATGGCTGGAAATTACGATATATCAATAGCACGGACAGTTTCCAGTTATATCATCTCCCACACGACTACCGTGAGGAGAACGATATTTCCGCAGATCATCCGGATCTCGTTGCCCGACTGAGTGGATGGCTGCGCAACGCTTGCGATGGCGATTATCGAAGCGGTACACCGCAAGCACATTTCGCAGCGTATCCAGATTTTTAATTTATGTCCTCTTGGACAGGGAGGTGCCTCATCCATCAAACTTACCTGACCGAACCGCAAGGAAAATTAAAAAATGCTTATTATTGATGCACATCTCGATTTGTCAATGAATGCTTTACAAGGTAACCGGGACTTGTTGCGTTCCGCCTATACGATTCG
>JAPOOP010000101.1 GCA_026713385.1 Candidatus Poribacteria bacterium
TATAGCGAAAACCGAAGTCAGTATGATTCGGCATTACGACTACTGGATTAGCAACCCAGAGGACGCAACCGAACAGGCAGTTCAACAGATTCAGACTATCATTAATGCTGAGCGGTCCCGCGTTGATGCCAAACTCATAGAGACAATCAACCCCTTGCTCGGTGTTGACAGCGTGGATTAAATCCAAACTTGGTATTTCAAGTTGTCTTTCAAAAACCCAATAGTGAAAAAATGGAATTTAGAGAGCGGACTATCATCTTAGGTGTCACGGGCGGTATAGCCATTCACAAATCGATTGACTTGGCAAGCCAACTCGTCAAAAGCGGGGCATCTGTCCACGTTGTGATGACGGAAAATGCCACCTGTCTTGTGCAGCCTTTGCAATTCCAGGTTATCTCACGGAATCCTGTCCTCCTGAACCTATTTGACACCGGAACAGACTGGAAACCCCCTCATATCGACCTCGCCGACCGTGCAGATATGCTCGTAATCGCTCCCGCAACAGCGAATATCATCGGTAAAATGGCAAACGGCATCGCTGATGACGCGCTTTCGACCGTTGCTGTTTCCGTTCACTGCCCGATCCTTCTCGCTCCCGCAATGAACGGACACATGTACCACAATCCGTTTGTGCAACGGAATATCGACACCTTGAAAACACACGGGATCCATTTCATTGAACCTGCCAGTGGTGACTTAGCATGCGGCTATGAAGGAACGGGACGGCTGAACACAGTAGAGGCAATCCTACAAGGGGCAAGTGGTATTCTTGTTGCTGCAAGACCGGACACCACTTCCAAGGTCGAAGCAGACGATTTACGAGGGGCACATGTTCTCGTCACGGCAGGTGCAACGCGCGAATACATCGACCCGGTCCGTTTTATCACCAATCGCTCCAGCGGCAAGATGGGATACGCCATTGCTGAAGCGGCTGCACAACGCGGTGCTGAGGTGCGCCTAATCAGCGGCACTGCCACTGTCCCCGCCCCTATCGGCATTAAGGTCCAGCATGTCGAGACGACGCTTGAGATGCACGATGCAGTCCTGCAAGTTTTCAACGAAACAGACATTGTTATCATGGCGGGCGCGCCTGCCGATTACCGACCAAGCGAATTTACGCCCTATAAAATCAAAAAGACAGCCGAAATATTAACACTTCCGCTTGAAAGGAATCCGGACATCGCGCAGACACTTGGCGAGCGGAAAAAGAATCAAACTCTCGTTTGCTTTGCCGCCGAAACGAACGACATCCTTGAGAACGCCAAAAAGAAGCTGGTAAGCAAAAATTGTGATCTCATTGTCGCGAACGACATCCTTGCAGACGGAGCAGGATTCGAAGTCGATACGAATATCGTAACCTTGCTGGACCAAGACGGCACCTGCGAACAACTCCCACGTTCGTCAAAGCGCGACGTGGCGGATGCCATTCTGACAAAGGTTGTTTCCCTGCGAAACAGCATGAAGTAAGTGCTTTACTAAAAATGAACCACCGACAGGTCCGCGACTTTTTTGCGCTAAATCACACCCGTCCCAAAAAACAATTAGGGCAAAACTTCCTTGTTAACCCAGAAATCCTCGAAATTATCCTCGAAGCGGGAGAACTCACGGACACTGATACAGTCATAGAGATCGGTGCCGGTTTAGGGTGTCTCACGGATGTTTTGGCGCAGCGTGCCAAACGTGTAATTGCCGTTGAGGTGGACAAATTGCTATATAAAGCGTTAGCAGCCCGTTTTGACGCAGATTGCAAGCCAAAACTTGCTACAGAAAAATCGATAGATTCTCACGTTCAACTCCTTAA
>JAPOOP010000100.1 GCA_026713385.1 Candidatus Poribacteria bacterium
CTCAACGCCGAATTCAAGAGCGATTAACCTCTTTGTAGCATAGACTGTCAGTCTGTGCCATTTCAAATCTGTTTGACATTTTCCATCGCTTTACGATATAATACAACCATGGCACAAGACTACGACAATATGGGAAAAAGTTTATGGACAGACCACGCCGAAGACCTTTCGAGGTTTGTACTTGGTGAGGAAAATGTTGAAGTCCTTGAAGACCTCGACACCGAGCAACAGACCGTTATTGCTCGGCAGACCGACATCACAAAACGCATCCGCGTCAACAATTAACAGGCAATCCTACACGTCGAATTGCAACTCCGCGATAGCACTCGCACACCGATGTGGGCACGAAATGCGCAATATCAAGAATACCTCGTCGGCGAATATCAGATACCTGTCTATTCCAACGTCATCTATTTTCATCCAAATGCGGGTAGGAATGATCCGGGGGGTTACACCTACACGTGGAATGGCTACGAACACACCAATCGCTATAAAGTCATACGGCTCATTGAAATAGAAGGACAGGCGATTTTAGAGAGGCAGGCACCCGGGCTTTTGCCCTTCACACCGCTCATGAAACCGCCCACAGACATGGACTCAGAGCAGTGGGTGCAAGCGTGTATTGATGCGACACGTGCAACGCCTGTCGATCAGCAAACACAGGCCGATTTACTTTACGCCCTCTATCTTTTTGGGAGTATCGTGTATAACCCACAAACTTTCAAAAGACGCATACCGGAGGAACTCATGCAAGAATCTAAAGGTTACCAACTCATGCTGAGAGAAACTACTATCGAACACATCATCGCGCTGCTTGAACAGCAGTTTCACACGGAGACGGTGCGCGCCTTAACGCCTATGCTCCAAAATATTGATGATTTGGAACGGCTGAAGGAACTCCTTCTCGTAGCACCTCGGGTGTCGAATATCGAAACTTTCACACAAAAACTAATTGACTGACGTATACCCGAGAGATACATGCAAGAATCTAAAACTTACCAACGCCAGCGCGAGAGAATTCTCAGAGAAAACACTATCAACCACATTTCGGTAGTGCTCAAGGCGAAATTTCCAGCAGATATTGTGAACGCCTTAACGCCCATCATTCAAAACATCAACGATGTGCAACGACTTGAAGAGTTGCACATGGCTGCTGCACAGGTACAAAATATTGAGTCCTTCGCGCAAATGTTGAGCGAATAGCAACGCACCATAGGGGTAGAGACAGTTTCGCCTCTACTAAAAAAAGGAGAAAACTGGAATGGAGTTAACCATTAAACTAACAACCGAACAGATCATTGATTTTATTCAACAGATGCCAGGGGAAGAGAAGTTAACTGTGGTCCGCGCCCTCGCGAAAGAATCTCTGCCTCGCCGCGCGGAACGCATGAAGTATCTTGAATCAAAGGTTCGAGAGGTATGCACCGAACGCGGGTTGGATTGGGATACTATGACAGACGAAGAACGCCAGGATTTCATCAATGATGTTGTCCATGAGGACCGTGAATGCGGCCAATAGTTGTTTACGATACAAATATTCTCATATCGGGTATGATTTGGGGAGGAACTCCTTACGACTGCATCGCACTTGCGCAAGAAAATAAAGTTGAAGGGATAACCTGCTCTGAAATACTGGATGAATTCTCGGAGAAGTTAACGAATAAGTTTAACGCTTCTCCCTCAAGAACCGCAGAAATAGTAGCTGAACTCCTCAATTTTCACCAAGTAGTCAAAATTACCAACCACCTTAAGAATGTTACCGCCGATCCCGATGACGATAAGATAATAGAATGTGCCGTTATCGGAGGAGCTACCCACATTGTTACTGGGGACAAAAAGCATCTCCTACCCCTTCGGAGTTATCAAGGTATTCTTATCGTAAAAGCTGCGGATCTGCTTGCACAATTCCAATGAAAATCAATTAAAAAACCTATGCCCACCTACCGAAAAAAACTCATCGAGGTCAATATCCCCCTCCAAGCCATTAACATAGAGTCCGCAAAAGACGCTTCGCTGACACATGGGCACCCCTCAACACTTCACCGGTATTGGGCACGCCGTCCGCTCGCCGCATGTCGCGCAGTCATCTTCGCCAGTATGGTGGACGACCCTTCCGAATGCAAAGACGAATTCCCAACTGAACCCGAACAGAACGCCGAACGCACCCGACTCCACAACCTCATGAAGCGACTCGTGATATGGAAAACTTGCAACGACGAAAATCTCTTGGCAGAAGCACGTTATGAGATCGCATATTCTGTAGCACGGAATAACGGTGAAAACTTGACTACTTTTCGCACGAGATTCCAAAACGATCCAGAGGCAATCCTACAATATTTAGGCGACCACTGTCCACCCGTCTATGACCCCTTTTGTGGTGGCGGCTCCATTCCCCTTGAGGCACAACGCTTAGGCTTACGCGCCCGCGCCTCCGATCTGAACCCACTCCCTGTCCTGCTCAACAAAGCGATGATTGAACTGCCCCCGAAATTCCACAACCAGAAACCCGTCAATCCCGATGCCGATCCGATGGGAATGTTCACCAGCACGGGGAGAGGTAAGCAACGTATTCCATGGAAAGGCACTGCAGGTTTGGCAGATGACATCCGCTATTACGGGGCATGGATGCGTGAAGAGGCATACAAGCGAATTGGGCATCTCTATCCAAAAGCACAACTTCCAGATGGCACTTCTGCAACCGTAATCGCATGGCTCTGGGCGCGCACGATTCCTTGTGTCAATCCTGCCTGTGGTCTTCAGATGCCTCTGATGAAGACTTTCCAGCTGTCTACTAAAGAAGGAAACCAATACTGGACAAAACCTATTGTTAATCGGGAAACGAACACTATCTCTTGGATGGTGCAAAAACACACAGACGGAGTGCCAAAGCGAGGAACCGTAGGACGCAGCGGGGCTTATTGTTTTGCTTGTGGGAGTTCGGTCAAATTGTCTTATGTGCGCGAACAAGCAAAAGCGGGAAAAATGGGAAAAATAATGACAGCAATAATTGCGGAGGGATACCAAAGACGTTTGTACATATCACCTACCGATCAACACATTGATGCCTCTCTATCTGCTGAACCTACATGGAAGCCTAGGGGAAGAATACCAGTAAAAGCCTTGGGAATTAGTTTGCAGAATTATGGATTTACCCATTGGCATCAACTGTATACAGAGAGGCAACTTATTAACCTAACTACATTCAGCGACTTACTGAAAAATGTTCATCACGCTATAGTTCTCAATGGAGGCGATAATGTCTACGCTTCTGTTATCTGCACCTACCTCGCCTTTGTTATTGGTAGAATTGCTGACAGTGGCTGTACTTCTGCAACATGGTCAAGTACTTGGCACAAAATTTGCCACGCTTTTTCCTTGCCAGCTCTTCCGATGGTATGGGATTTTGCCGAAACAAATCTGTTTTCTAACTCAACAAGGAACTGGATGTCACAGGTTGAATGGGTTGCTAAGGTTGTTGAGCGATTCCCGGCTGGAGTAAATGATGGCAAAGCGTATCAGGCAGATGCCTCCACCACTGTTTATGCGATGGATGCACCTGTTATCGTCACTGATCCACCGTACTATGATAACATCGGCTACGCCGATCTCTCCGACTTTTTCTACATTTGGCTGAGACCTTTACTACGGGACACCTACCCAGAACTATTTGGGAGTATGATGACTCCGAAGGATGAAGAAATAACTGCCAGCCCTCGATTTGAGGATCCTACGCAACACTTTGAAGAACTATTGGGCGAGGTATTTTTGCAAATGCGTCGTTCCTGCTCAACTGAATTCCCAACCTCCATCTTCTATGCCTACAAGCAGCAGCAAAAGGAACAAGATGGAAAAACCTCCACCGGTTGGGAGACGATGCTTACCGCGGTTGTGAACGCGGGTTTTCAGATAGTTTCCACCTGGCCCATGCGAACTGAATTAGTGAATAGGCACCGCGGAATTGGATCTAATGCACTTGCATCCTCTATCCTTCTAGTAGTCGTTCAGGTTTGAGTTTTAGGTAAAGTGTATTGACTTTTTGAGAGGTTCTATGATATATTCTTACCCAGATTTGAATCTTATCTCCAAGAGGTCTGTGATGAGAAAACAAAAACATAGAGTTGAGCTGACCC
>JAPOOP010000683.1 GCA_026713385.1 Candidatus Poribacteria bacterium
ATGCACAATAGATTCAACACCTTCATGCCACTTGGCAGTAGGAAACAAGTCGATCCGTTGCAGATCAGTGAGCAGTCCCTGCAATCCAATTTCTATACTCGGAATTGTGCATTCGTTAATTCTAACTGGAATTAGCCACTTCCGGTCAAATGGATAATCCTTTGCACACTCTATAGCGTAGTCTAATTCTCTATATAACACAGTCTTTTCACGCTCATTAAACTCTTTAGAAAAGCATGCCACAAAATATCCACTATTTTCTATAAGCTGCTTTAATGTTCTTTTCCAATTAGAACCACCGTCTATGTTTTTATAGTTGGTAACTACATCAATACCATAATCTGTAAGAACCTGATCGAGAAACCTAACAATTGGTTCATTCTCTTTCACGTAGGAAAGAAAAGCCTTAGGGGAATTCATTTATTTTCTCCATTGATAGTGAATTATAAAAATATCTAACATCTCAGTAAAATCGTAGGTTGGGTTGAACTTGTGAAATCCAACCCATTCTGAAAATCCTCTAATCCTGTAAATCCTGATTCAGACCAAAAACGCCACGAACACCAAGTGTTCCTAATCCGCGTTAATCCGTATCATCCGTGCAAATCCGCGATTCAGACAACCGCACGCGTCCCGTGAGAAGCTGCTGCATCATCCCCTGTTTGATAGCACGGGTTTTGTCCCGACGCTGCTCCAACGCGGCAATCCCGGCATCCATATCAGAGAGGACAGAAGCAATAGCTTCTTGCTCAGGAAGTGGCGGAAGATCAACCTGTAACGGCATCAAATCAACCGGATGAACGTGTGGTTGTGCCCCTCCCGTTTGTGCCTTATAAATGGTATTTTGATTGTATACCAAATAATAATAGATAAAATCAATCGAAAAACTGGGGCTTTCACTAATAGTTGAACAATCCGATGCGAAAATCGGTCGATTATGAAGAGCGACAAAGCCAGCATACGCGCCAGAACCACTAACAGTAATAGTCTTACCGGTCCGATTCGCAGTGTTATGAAAATATGCAGGTTTCTGACCACCTGCAATCACAGGAATCGCCCCTGGCACTACATTTTTCTCGGTAATAAGAGATCCTTTTTGAATTTTTGCAATCTCCCCCAACCGCTTTGTCTCCCACGCTCCGCTGAACCCCAGCAGGCGCGTCTTACCGGTCAGGAGTTGCTGCATGACGGCTTGTTTAATTGCTTGCTTCTTTGCGATGAGTGCCTCCAAGGCGTTGAGCAACCCATCTACATCGGACAATGCCTCGGCGATGGCACGTTGTTCGGAAAGAGGAGGCAAAGGAATCTCAATATTGAGGAGCGTTCTCTTTGTAACCTCCTTAAATGTGCTACCGCTTGCAAGATCATTTAACTTCTCTTTAATATATCTCAAATAGTAGGCGAGAAAAACGTTTAATAGTGCCTCTCGGCAAATAAAATTAGCAAATCCTTGGTTTGTCGCCATTGGAACGGTAGCAATGGCAGTTTCGCCAATCGTTGCTCGACTTGTTAATAAAACTGTTCCCGCTGGTAATAGTCTCGCAGCACTATTACTTAATGCTTCTTCTGTAATATGTGTCTCTGTATCGTCTATATACAAGAAAGAATCCAAAGCAGTAATATCAGACGGAATTGCCCAAGCAATATTCCCTCGAAAATATTTTCCTACATTACGACTTGGCGTTCCTCCTTTGATGATTTCTGTTACTTCTCCCAATTTTACTGTTTTCCAATCGGGAATATGAGGAAGGTGAGTGCTCATGTCTAATCAACCCCCATTTTCCGCAAATGTTCCTCAACCTTCGTGCTAAACGCCTCCACCTCCTGTCCCAAGTCTGGCAACGGACTCTCGTAGCGTTCCTCCAACTCTTGGACGCGCCCTGCGAGCGCTTGTGTCAACCGCTGGACTTCACCCTCTATTGCTGATTGGATACTGGTGATCCACTTATCTGCAACGACAAGCACCTTGATGTCGTCCTCGGTGAGCGTGGCATAGCGCGCCAGCACTTGCGTATCCAGGGCGAGTTGCGCATCTTTTATCGCTTTGTCCGCTTTCGACTTCGCATCAATCAACGATAAGCAATGTTCAAGCGCGTCGCGTTCTTCGTCGTTGCCCTGTGTTTCACGAAGTATCATCAAATCGGGTGTGACTGCCTTAAGTCTTGCGTTCACGCTGCTTTTCGTGACACTGCCTTTGTCATTAGTCGCATCTGTGAGCAATCCGTCCTCGCCAGTGTGTTCCTCGATGAATTCCGCCAGCTCGTTCTCGGCGGTCGTCTGCTTGGTTTGTAATGCCTCAATCGCGGCTTGTTCTTCAGCGAAGTAACGCGCAACGATCAAGGACGGCGGGATTAGGTCCATCTTGTATTTGCTCTTTTTGATGACGAGGTCGGGGGTCTCCTTAACTTTGCTCTGCTTATCTTCGATAATACCGCGGGGTTTCGATGCCTCTACCCACCCCTCCGCAGCGATAAGGTAGACATCGTCCTGCATGACCTCGTCCCAGTAGTCCATGAGTTTCTGGTAGACATCATAGGGATCGAGGAGTGGTAGATGGGTGAATCGGTCCAGTAGGTCTTCCGACAGTGTTTGAATGATTTCTCTGGGAGATGTGTCAACTTCAATATTTAGCAGAAGCGGTTCGTGGGTCTCACGCCACGCCTGAAAGATGGCATTGACCTGCTGTTGGTAATTCTTGAATTCGGGATGCGTGAGGATAGTTGTTTTTACGTGTTGGGTCTCCATGAGCGGATCGCTGTATCCGGGTCTACCGTTGGACCTGAACAGGGCGTTGCGGAGTGTGGGAAAGACCGTCCAGTAGGTGTCGAGTGCGTCAATATCGGTGTCGGGGATGCCGCCCTTGAGATGTGCGCCGAGGTCGTGTAAGTCTTCGGGTTCGCTGGCATCGATATAGCGCGGGATATTGAGGTTACAGTCGTTGGCGGGATTGGCAATTTCAGAGAATGGAACCATGCGGGAGTAGCGCGGTAATTCTGTTTGTTCATTGAACACCGAGACGATTTTATGAATGTCTTGGGCGCGAAGTCGGTTTTTGTTGCCGTCCTTAAGGAACCCTCTGCTGGCATCTATCATAAAGATACCACTGCGGACATGCGCGTTCTCTTTGTCAATCACGAGGATACAGGCAGGGATCCCAGTGCCGTAGAACAGATTGGCGGGTAAGCCGATGATGCCTTTGATGTAACCGCGTCGGATAATTTCTCTGCGGATGTCTCCCTCTCTGTTGCCGCGGAAGAGCACGCCGTGCGGTAGAATGATCGCGCCTTTGCCGCTGCTTTTCAGGGACGCAATGAAATGGAGCAGAAAAGCGTAATCGCCATTTTTGGCGGGCGGCACCCCGTATTCAAACCGGTTATAGAGGTCGTTCTCAGGGGTGAGTCCGTTGGTCCAGGCTTTGTCGGAGAACGGTGGATTGGCGACAGCGAAATCGAAGGTTCTGAGTCTATCAGCGTCTGTGAAATCGGGATCGGCAAGCGTGTTGCCGTGGCGGAGGTCGGCGGTGGCGTTGTCGTGGAGGATCATGTTCATGGAGGCGAGTGCGTAGGTGGCATTGTCCTTTTCTTGTCCGTAGATACTCAGCCCGCGGGGTGCGGTGTCGGTAGCGCGGAGTAGGAGTGAACCGGAGCCGCAAGCGGGATCGTAAATGGTTTCATCCTGCTGGGTGTCGGGACCGATGCCGATGACCTGTGCCATGATGCGAGAGACCTCAGCGGGTGTGTAGAACTGTCCTTTACTTTTGCCGGATTCTGTTGCGAAGTGGCGCATGAGGTATTCATACGCGTCCCCTAAGAGGTCGTCGCCTTCGACGCGATTTGCCCGGAAATCGAGACTCTCGAAGATGGCGACGAGTTTTGAGAGTCGATCCTGCATCTCTTTGCCTCTGCCGAGTTTGCTATCATCGTTGAAATCCGCCTGATCGATGATGCCTTTGAGGTCGTTTTCCTCGGCGAGTCTTCCGATGATTTTGTTAATTTTGTCTCCGATCTCCTTGTCGCCTTTAAGGTTGACCATATCAGCGAATCCGCCACCTTCAGGGACGAAGATGAGCGAGTCGGGATCGCTGTCGGCTTTGTCGGAGACGTATTTCATGAAGAGGAGCGTCAGAATGTAGTCTTTGTATTGTGAGGCATCCATCCCGCCGCGTAGCTCGTCGCAGCTTTGCCAGAGTGAAGCGTAGAGTTGTGATTTCTTTAGTGCCATTCGTGGATCCTTTCTTGCAGTATTGGAAGAAGTGTAGCACAACCGACGCATCGCGTCAATACGCTATTAGCAGTCAGCGGTCAGCCGTCAGCAAGCGTCCGGAATCGGGTGTTTTTGCTTGGACGTTTCCCTCCTCCTACAGAAGAGGGCGAGGTTAAAAAACCTCGCCAGCGAAAGTGCAGTGTTTATACTTCTAATAATCGGCGATGGAGCCATCCGCTAATCGGCTGTTGGGCCAGGTGAAGCGTCTACCCTCTTCCTGCCCGACTTCAATAACCTTCGCTTCATCCACGGTAACCCCTAAGCCGGGTCCTTCTGGAAGTGAAACGTAGCCCTCTTCATCCATCTCCCACGTTTTGTGGGCAACACCGTCCGGAAGGACGTTCTCATAGCCCTCATGAATGAGAAAAAACGGCACAGCCGCGGATAAGTGGAAACTTGCCGTGAGACCGAGGTAAGACATCGTGCAGTGTGGCGCGATCGGGACGTGATGTGCTTCGGCGAGTGCGGCGACCTTTTTGACCTGCGTAATGCCACCGCCGTGTCCAACATCGGGTTGAAGGATGTCAATCACTTGTGCTTCGAGGATCTCTCGAACCTCCCATATCGTGCGGTCGCGCT
Source organism: Candidatus Poribacteria bacterium (assembly GCA_026713385.1). Lineage (GTDB taxonomy): Bacteria > Poribacteria > WGA-4E > WGA-4E > WGA-3G > WGA-3G. The sequence continues at coordinate 4,843 of JAPOOP010000683.1, forward strand.
CCCCGGTGGCGAGCGGGACAGGGACGGATTCCCGGATTTTACGCATCACTTCAATATTGCCCGGCACCCATGCCTCCTCTAAAAAGAGTAGGTCGTCTGGCTGCAGGTAACTCGCGAATTGCTTGACAATCGGTGGCGGTAGGCAACTATGTGCATCAAACATCACCGCGCCATCGGAACCGACCTTTTCCCGTGCATCGCGCACGCGTTGAACGAGATCAGCGATTTCATCGGGGGTGCCAGCAAACGGCTGAGAGCCGCCAGGTCCCGTCTTAATCGCTTTCGGACTCGGATACTTCCAAATCTTATCGCGGCAGGGACCACCGAGTAAACGATAGACGGGTACACTCCAGAGTTTCCCGGCAATATCCCATAACGCCATATCAATGGCTGAGATAGTATGTACCATCAAGCCGCCACCCCGGATGTTGCGGTGTGCGCGGAACAGGCGTTGCCAGTGATGCTCAATGCGTGTCGGATTTTCGCCGATAATCAGTTCCGACAACGAACGCGCTAAAGCACAGGTGACGGTCGTCTCCATATTGTTAATCTCACCCCACCCCGTAACGCCCATATTCGTTTCAATCTTGACGTAGGCTTTCACACCCATCGGAAAAGCCTCAAGGTTCGTTACTCGAATCTGTGAACCTTTATCTTCATAATCTGCCATCTGATAATGTCCTCTCTTTTGGCGTAGTCTACAAATCTATACTGCTTTCTATAGTTTGCAACGTCTGTGAAAGTTTGTCAAGATTTTAGGGAGGTCCCGTTTTTCGACAGGTTTTGCCGACAGGATCTTCACAACTCGTCCTTAGGACACTCCAGCAGAAGGTACTTCACGGCACGTCCTTAAAATCGTTTCAAGTTTCCCCACACTGTTGCGAGTTTCGCGTAGGACGTTACTGACAATCTATTCCTATCTGGGATATCGGGTCCTGTGATTTTGAAATTATCAAATCTTACTGTGTAATTCGCGATCCCTAATCCAACTCTACCGGCTGGAAAGTCGGGGAATCCATGGAGGGGCTCTAAAGTTATGGGATCCAGAACTCGCTTTCCATTTATCCAGAAGGTCAACTGGTTTCCATTCACACTCAATTTGAGGGTTGACCATTTCTGTAATCTCAACAAAGGATGAGGTTCTCGAGCGTAATTCAAAAAAAAGTCGCCGTGCAAATTACCCCCGAAACATCCGGCCGCGGGTGCTGCTTGATCCGAGTCCTCAATTTCACAGACTACACCCCATGTCCCTTTAATCCGGGCAGCAATTGCCACGTTCCCAGGTCCGTGTTTCTCAAGCGGTTTGACTTCAAATTCAATGTCATAATCTTGCCACACTTCCTCTCCAATTGTCAGTAAACGGGTTATTGTTCCAGCATTACTTATTCCCTGAAGTTGGCCATCAATAATTTCCCAAGAACCGGGATCATCAAAACCGAACATGACCAGTGTTTGCCAATCGACAAGTTTTCCGTCATCAAAAGTATCCAGAAATGTCCCCGCCAAGGCGGAGAAAGCGAGAAAAAATATCCCTAATCCGATGAGTACTAATTTCATTATAATTTCCTCCAGAAAATTTACTTCAAAACGATTTTTTAACGATGGACTTCTTGGTGCCATTCCAAATGTAAAGCAAAGACAAATTATGCCAGTTAAGGCATAATTTCATTTCATGGCGGTTTTCATCAAAGGCACACCCGCTCCAAGAACTCAAAGGGTTCTGATTTCACCAGAAACCATCGTGGAATGTAATGGAACGATGCCCATATTTAATCATTTAAAAAACGGTTGTCAACGCCATTGCAAAGAACCAGAAATCAGATTTTTGTGAAATCAATTTCTGTTAAGTGACCTGTGACACCCTTTATAATTTAATGATACTGCTTCGGAGCGAAAAGGGTGCATAAGGCGAAAAAACTGAGTTTTCATTTATAGTAAAATCTATAATGATTTGGACATTTTCTAAATCGGGTTAAACTTTCATTGCTCCATAGATGTTAATTTAGAGATTTTTCACCGTATTTGGGAGCATCGGGTCTACAAATGCCGCCCCTCTGGGGCTTGGTCATTGTTCGCTTTACGTTTCTACACAAATGCCGTCCCTCTGGGACTGAAGAGCATATATTCACCGCGCATTTTATAGATGACGCGAAAGGTGTTCCCACCTGAAAACCGCCTTCTCATTGCGAGAAACACACATACTTACTCTTAAATTGACACCTATGGGTTAAACTCTCATTGCTCCACTAAGTTCCACAATGGTGCCTGGTGACGGTGCGGTGGGGGAAATAACATGCTCGGTTAGGGATATGTTCGGTCTTGGAAACCAAAACCTGCCTGAAACGAAGTGGAAGGGTTTTTGCAATGTAATACAAGGAACGGAAATGTAATACAAGGAACGGATTTAGTCTATTCCCAGACTAAATCCGGTGTTTCTGCAGATATACGGAAAGGAACGTCAGAGTCCTTGGGGAAACACCCAAGCAAAACACCCACGTGCCTTAACCGCAAGGAAAATTAGAAAATTATTGACTGAAAGCCCAAAAATTGATAGAATCCTTGCTAAATAGAAGGAGGCTAAACAGATGGCAAACCAGACATATCGTGTTGGAATCATTGGCTGCGGCGGAATGGGTCGGTCCCATTCCAGAGCATGGACAGCACATCCTAAAGCAGAAGTCGTAGCCGCAATGGACATCTATGAAGAAGCGGCGCAACGCGTCTCGGACGAATACGATGTCCCGGCTATCTATACCGACGTTGATGAAATGTTGGCAAAAGAGGATTTGGACATCGTCAGTATCACGACATGGCAGGGACCGCGGTCGGAAGCTACCGTCGCTGCGGCGAAAGCAGGCGTGAAAGGCATTTTCGGCGAGAAACCGATGGCGGCTTCACTTGGACAAGCCGACGCGATGCTGACTGCCTGTGAAGAGAACGATGTCAAACTTATCATCGGGCATCAAGGGAGATACGCGCCTGCAAACATAGAAACGCGCAGGCTCGTCGCCGCTGGAGCGATTGGTGAACCCACAACTGTCCACCACAGTGCCAAAAGACACGCAGGACTGCTGAACACAGGAACGCACGCAATCGACGGCTGGCGCTTCATCCTGTCGGATCCTGAGACCCTCTGGGTCATTGGACAGACCTCCCGGACGACCGATCGGTGGGAACGCCGCACGATTTGTGAGGATCTCTGTATGGGTTTAGTCTGCTTTGAAGGCGGTGCACGCGGTATCTACGAAGGCGATCTGCCAGAACCGTCAGTCTCCCACCCCAAAATCGCTGGA